>NZ_GL882759.1:0-6541 GCF_000195655.1 Klebsiella sp. MS 92-3 | reverse complement strand
GCCCCCCGTCACGGATGGGCCGAAATCGCCCCCCATGACATCTAACGCCAGGGTTAGACGTGTCAAGGTATCGTCGCTGCCCGGTTCGGTGATTCCCCAGTTGCCCGGGGAGTCCTCACTAAGCTTCATCACGCTGGCACCCGCGAATATTCACGCTGCAGACGCAACAATCCGGGCATAAATGCCCCCAGCGACCGGGTTAACCGAGTTTCCAGGGACGCACACGCCCGCCATGGCCTGCAACGGGAAATCCTGCGAGTATCGCGTGATTACTTAGCGATAACCTTGCGACCGCGGTAGAAACCGTCGGCAGTGATGTGGTGACGCAGGTGTTTCTCACCAGAAGTTTTGTCTACAGACAGGCTGGTGACTGCGGTCAGCGCGTCATGGGAACGACGCATGCCACGTTTGGAACGGGTTGGTTTATTCTGTTGTACGGCCATGGACCTTACTCCTCAATTACTTACGCTTTAAGCTGGCTAATACGGCAAATGGGTTTGGTTTTTGTGCCTCTTCAGGCAGTTCGCCAAAGACCATGTCCGCGTCGGACACTTCACAGTGTTCAGAATCATGCACCGGAACTACGGGCAGGGAGAGGATAATTTCATCCTCGACCATTGCCTGCAGGTCGATTTCACCGAATTCGTTAACCTCAATCGGCTCATACGCTTCCGGTAGTGCTTCGGCCTGTTCGTCATTTCTGACGGGGCTAAAACAATACGTGGTGTGGACGTGATGGGAGAACGGTTTCCCGCAACGCTGGCATTCGAGAGTTACCGTTACCTTTGCATCGCCAGTAATAGCGGCGAGACGCTGGTTATCGATAGCGAACGACATGCTGCATTCCACATCGCTGTCCACGCTGACTACAGAATCGGTTACACGTTCAACCTGATCGCGGGCATAGATGCCTTCGTAATCAAGGCGTTTTTGAGCCGTGCGTACCGGATCAAGAGTCAGGGGTAATTTTACCTTTTGCATAGGGCGCGCATATTAACTTTGTAATGTCATAGAGTCAAAGAAAAAGGCAGCCTCAGGTTGCCTTTTGCCATTTATTCGCACACATTGCGGCGCATAGTTTAAGATGATGCTCTGCGAAGCGCTATATGTGGATGAAAAAATATGTCTGATCTTATCCTCGCGTCAACCTCTCCCTGGCGGCGCATGCTGCTGGAAAAACTGGGTTTACCGTTTGAATGTGCCGCGCCTGACGTCGACGAAACGCCCCGGCCTGATGAATCCGCACGTCAGCTTGTCACCCGGCTGGCGCAGGCCAAAGCGCAAAGTCTGGCCACACGCTTCCCTAATCACCTTATTATAGGCTCCGATCAGGTTTGCGTGCTGGACGGTGAAATCACCGGCAAACCGCACACCGAGGAAAATGCCCGCAGGCAGTTAAGAAAGGCCAGCGGGTCAATCATTACCTTTTATACCGGACTGGCGCTGTACAACTCTGCCAGCGGCCATCTGCAAACCGAATGCGAACCCTTTGACGTTCACTTTCGCCATCTCAGTGATAAAGAGATAGAAGGCTATGTGCGCAAAGAGAACCCGCTGCAGTGCGCCGGGAGTTTCAAGAGCGAAGGATTGGGCATTACGCTGTTCGAACGGCTGGAAGGCCGCGACCCGAACACCCTGGTCGGTTTACCCTTAATCGCGCTCTGTCAGATGTTGCGCCGTGAAAACTACAACCCACTGTTAGGCTGAGGCAAAAAAAACGGCGGAACTGATTCCGCCGTTGCGCTTATTTGCTCTTCCGTAGCACCTGTAAACAGTGCTTCAGCTGGTTGTCCAGCGGCGCCTCAACGCGCATCACCTCCCCGCTCCCCGGGTGGGTAAACTTCAGCGCCGCCGCGTGCAGGAACAGGCGGTTTAAGCCGGTAGCGGACAGCTGCTTGTCGAACTCGCGGTCGCCATAGCGGTCGTCAAAAGCGATAGGATGGCCGGCATACTGGGTATGAACGCGGATCTGATGCGTGCGGCCGGTGACCGGGCTGCAGCGCACCAGCGTGGCGAATTCGTAACGCTCTTCCACTTTAAAGCGCGTCTCCGACGGCTTGCCTTCCTGACTCACGCGAACGATGCGCTCCCCGCTCTGCAGAATATTCTTCAACAGCGGGGCCTGGACCACTTTGGTATGCGACTGCCACTGGCCGCGCACCAGCGCCAGATAATCTTTCTGCATGCCTTTATCGCGCAGTTGCTCGTGCAGCGAACGCAGCGCTGAGCGCTTTTTCGCCACCAGCAGCACGCCGGAGGTATCCCGGTCGAGACGATGCACCAGCTCAAGGAAGCGCGCCTCCGGGCGCAGGGCGCGCAGCCCTTCAATCACGCCGAAGCTCAGGCCGCTGCCGCCGTGTACCGCGGTACCAGAAGGCTTATTGAGCACCAGAATATGATCGTCTTCATAGAGGATCACCTCAGAGAGCGCGGCCACTTTCTGCAGGTGCGGCGATACCGCCTCTTCTTCACGCTCCGCCACGCGTACCGGCGGGATACGGACTTCATCGCCCGCTTCCAGCTTATACTCCGGCTTCACGCGCTTTTTGTTTACCCGCACCTCGCCTTTACGCAGGATGCGATAAATCATGCTCTTCGGTACGCCTTTCAATTGCGTACGCAAAAAGTTGTCGATACGTTGCCCCGCTTCATCAGCAGCAATGGCAACCATTTTTACGGTTGGGGTCTCAGTTTTCATGGTGCGCGATTCTAAATAGCCGGACGCATTAGCGCCACTCATTTTTATATGCTTATATTTATCATTATCCTGTTTTCACGGTTTACCTGACCGCCATTTTGTTTGTTATTAGAACAATCTGTATGGGCAGGTGATAAAACTGTGAGTAACCGGGTGATAAAAGGTGAAAGTCAACTTGCTATAACAAGGTTAGCAATGGAATAATGAGACCGTTTTCCGTATTGCATCTTGTTAGAACAAGACATTAGCGGAATGACCAATTTTGTCTGACCGATCGCCCACGCAGCAATGGCGTAAGACGTTGTGATCTTTCAGACAGTTAGCGGGCTGCGGGTTGCAGTCCTTACCGGTACAGGCTCTATGGATTTCAAGTCGCAGGAAGGCGTCAACTCCGGGACTCCCGGGAGCTCATCTGGATCGCCAGATCGAGGTGAGCAGGTTAAGCCACCATGCCTGCAACGCGAAAGACGACGAGTATAAATGGAATATTCTCTGGTGATACATCCCAGGCTGTTCCCCTGAATAATTGCGCTGTGTTTCCGTTTGAAACACAGGCGACCGACACTCTGCGCCTCTTAAGCGCGCGACAACCGTGAGGTTGGCGACGTGAACCAGACACGAGGCCATCGGTTTTCCCCCGGAAAGGCATTACTCTGCCCGCAGCTTAGTCGTCAATGTAAGAATAATGAGTAAGTTACGATGAAAAGAATGTTAATCAACGCAACTCAGCAGGAAGAGTTGCGCGTCGCCCTTGTTGATGGGCAGCGCCTGTACGACCTGGATATCGAAAGCCCCGGGCACGAACAGAAAAAAGCGAACATCTACAAAGGCAAAATCACCCGCATTGAACCCAGCCTTGAAGCCGCGTTTGTTGATTACGGCGCCGAGCGTCATGGTTTCCTCCCCCTCAAAGAAATCGCCCGCGAATACTTCCCCGCCAACTACAATGCGCATGGTCGTCCTAATATCAAAGACGTACTGCGGGAAGGTCAGGAAGTTATCGTGCAGATTGATAAAGAAGAACGCGGCAACAAAGGCGCTGCGCTCACCACCTTTATCAGCCTGGCGGGCAGCTATCTGGTACTGATGCCGAACAACCCGCGCGCCGGGGGAATTTCCCGCCGTATCGAGGGCGACGACCGTACCGAACTGAAAGAAGCGCTGGCGAGCCTGGAGCTTCCGGACGGCATGGGCCTGATCGTTCGCACCGCTGGCGTCGGCAAATCCGCCGAAGCCCTGCAGTGGGACCTGAGCTTCCGCCTGAAGCACTGGGAAGCGATTCAGAAAGCCGCGGAAAGCCGTCCGGCGCCGTTCCTGATCCACCAGGAAAGCAACGTCATTGTCCGCGCCTTCCGTGACTACCTGCGCCAGGACATCGGCGAAATCCTGATCGATAACCCGAAAGTGCTTGAGCTGGCGCGCCAGCATATCGCCGCGCTGGGTCGTCCGGATTTCAGCAGCAAAATCAAACTGTACACCGGTGAAATCCCGCTGTTCAGCCATTATCAGATCGAATCGCAAATTGAGTCCGCCTTCCAGCGCGAAGTGCGCCTGCCTTCCGGCGGGTCTATCGTTATCGATAGCACCGAAGCGCTGACCGCGATCGATATCAACTCCGCCCGCGCCACCCGCGGCGGCGATATCGAAGAGACAGCCTTCAATACCAACCTCGAAGCGGCTGACGAAATTGCCCGCCAGCTGCGTCTGCGCGACCTCGGCGGCCTGATCGTTATCGACTTCATCGATATGACCCCGGTTCGCCACCAGCGCGCCGTGGAGAATCGTCTGCGCGAAGCCGTCCGTCAGGACCGGGCGCGCATTCAGATCAGCCATATTTCGCGCTTCGGCCTGCTGGAGATGTCCCGTCAGCGCCTGAGCCCGTCGCTGGGCGAGTCCAGCCACCACGTCTGCCCGCGCTGCTCCGGCACCGGCACCGTGCGTGATAACGAATCGCTGTCGCTCTCTATTCTGCGTCTGATCGAAGAAGAAGCGCTGAAAGAGAATACCAAAGAAGTCCACGCCATTGTTCCGGTACCGATCGCCTCCTATCTGCTGAACGAAAAACGTGCCGCAGTGAGCGCTATCGAATCCCGTCAGGGCGATGTGCGCGTTATTATCGTGCCAAACGACGAAATGCAAACGCCGCACTACTCCGTCCTGCGCGTGCGCAAAGGTGAAGAAACCTCAACGCTGAGCTATCTGCTGCCGAAGCTGCATGAAGAAGAGATGGCGCTGCCAGGCGACGATGAGCCGGCGGAGCGGAAACGTCCGGAACAGCCGGCCCTGGCCGCTTTTGTCATGCCAGATGCGCCGCCAGCCCCGATGCTCGAAGAGCCTGCCGCCGCGCCTGTCGCCGCAGCGGCACCGGTCGCGGCCGCCGCACCGGCGCAGCCTGGCCTGCTCTCACGCTTCTTCAGCGCGCTGAAGAATATCTTCTCTGGCGCCGAAGAGGCCAAACCGGCTGAAGTTCAGGTCGAGAAGAAAGCGGAAGAAAAACCGGAGCGTCAGCAGGAGCGTCGTAAACCGCGCGCCAACAACCGCCGCGACCGCAACGACCGCCGTGATAACCGCGACAATCGTGACAACCGCGATAACCGTGACAATCGCGACACCCGTGCGGACAATGCCGAGGGCCGTGAACCGCGCGAATCGCGTGAAGAGAACCGTCGCAACCGTCGCGAGAAGCCGTCGCAGAACGTGGAAGCCCGTGATGTTCGCCAAACCTCAGGCGACGACGCGGAGAAAGCGAAATCCCGTGACGAGCAGCAGCCGCGCCGCGAACGCACCCGCCGCCGCAATGACGACAAACGTCAGGCGCAGCAGGAAGCCAAAGCGCAGACTCGCGAAGAGCCGGTTGTGCAGGAGACGGAGCAGGAAGAGCGTGTACAAACTCTGCCGCGTCGTAAACCGCGCCAGCTGGCACAGAAAGTGCGCGTTGAGTCCGCTGTCGTCGAGCCAGTTGCCGAGATCATGCCAGAAGCCGTAGTGGCTGAAGTTATCGCTCCGCAAAGCGAGCCGGTGAAAGCCGAGCTGCCGGCAGGGGTGGAGAGCGTTGCGGACCAGGACGAAAATGGCGAATCCCGTGAAGCGAACGGTATGCCGCGTCGCTCACGTCGCTCCCCGCGTCACCTGCGCGTCAGCGGTCAGCGTCGTCGTCGCTATCGTGACGAACGCTATCCGACCCAGTCGCCTATGCCGCTGACCGTAGCCTGCGCATCGCCGGAGATGGCTTCCGGTAAAGTCTGGATCCGCTACCCGGTGGTTCGTCCGCAGGATCAGCAGCCGGAAGAGGTTCAGGTTCAGGACGCCAGCGTCGCGAAAACTGTCGAGGCCGTAGCGGCCCCGGTTGCCGTCGTTGAAACCGTTACCGCTGCGCCGGTCACCGTCGAGCCGGCTACCATGGAACCAGTAACCGCTGAGCCGGTAGTCGTTGAGCCGGTAGCGGCCGCCGAGCCGCTGGTCGTTGATGCTGCGGAAGTTGTCGCGCCAGCAGCCGTCGAGCCAGCGCCTCAGGAGCCGGTCACCGAAGCACCGGCTGTCGAAGCGCCTCAGGCTATCGCGCCAGTGACGCTCGACGCCGAGCCGGTGGTGGTAGAACCTGAAGCGGTGGAAACGACGCCTGTCGTTGCAGCGCCAGTGGAAACTATCGCCCCGGTCGCAGAAACCGTGGAGCAAGCGCCAGTGACCGAAGCGGCCCCTGCCGAACCGGTCAAAGCCGAGCCCCCGGTGAGCAAGCCGGTCGTAGTGGCGGGTCATCGCCATGCCACCGCGCCAATGACCCGTGCGCCAGCTCCGGACTATGTCCCGGAAGCACCGCGTCACAGCACCTGGGTGCGCCCGCCG
>NZ_GL882758.1:20632-34283 GCF_000195655.1 Klebsiella sp. MS 92-3 | reverse complement strand
CGCTTTCTCCTTCGGCGCTGCCGCCATAATCGCGGAACTGGAGGCCAGCAGCGCGCTGGCCACGCTAAAGCCCAGCAGAGTCATCAGCCCCCAGGCCAGCCACTGCTGGGTACTGAAATCGGTCAACGCCAGGCCGAGAAAGCTGAAGGCGCTGAGCAGCATCCCGCCGGTCGCCACCTCGCGCAGCCCAAGCCGCGACACCAGCAGGCCGGCAATCGGGCCGCTGAAGCCGCTGGCCACCATTACCGGCAGCATAAATATCCCCGCCTCGAACGGCGTTTTCTGGTGCACAAACTGCAGCTCCTGGGCCATCAGCAGCTCAAAACCGACCAGGGTAATCAGGGCCGTCATCGCCATCATCACCCCGCTTAAGATTATGCGATGGGTGAACAGGCGCATATCCACCATCGGGCGGGCCGCCGACAGCTGCTTGCGGATAAACCAGGTTAACATCGCCGCCCCGCCGAGCGCCACCAGCGCGGTGAGCCACAGCGCCAGCTGGCCCTTCAGCGCCGATTTCGCGCTAAACACCAGCATCAGGATCGCGGCAATCAAAACGAGCGCCTGCAGTAGATTGAGCGGCTGTTCGCGGCGCGCGGGCTGGCGCGGCACCACTTTCGCGTTAATCGCGATAACCACCAGCACGATCGGCACATTGATCAGGAACACCGACCCCCAGTAGAAATGCTCCAGCAGGATACCGCCCACCAGCGGGCCGAAGGCCGCGCCGCCGGAGCCGACCGCTGCCCACAGCCCCAGCGCCATATTGCGCTGGCTGGCCTCGGCAAAGGTGCTGCGGATCCCGGCCAGCGTCGCCGGGACGATCATCGCCGCTCCCACCGCCAGCAAAGCGCGTGAGGCAATCAGCGTCATGGCCGTCGGCGACAGCGCGGCGCACAGCGAGGCGATGCCAAAAATGGCGCTGCCGAGCAGCAGCAGGCGCTTAAAGCCGATCTTATCGCCAAGGGCGCCCATCGGCAGCACCATCCCGGCCATCACTAATGAGTAGATATCAATGATCCACAACAGCTCATTGCCGCTGCTACCCAGCGCCACGCTGAGGGTCGGCGCGGCCACATGCAACACCGTAGCGTCAATCGCCACCGGAATATAAACCAGCAAAATCGCCATCAGCGTCATCCATTGCCGTGACATAGCTTGTACCTCAATCAATATTGAATATTGGACACACGTCCAGGATGGCGATCCTGCCGGATTGTTGAACACATGTCCAACTTTTTGTTACACTCGGCCAAAGCCAGATGACAGTGGGGTTCTATGCACTATTTACAACGTGATGCGCGACGGGAAGGGATTATGCAGGCCGCCATGCGCCTGGCGCTGCGCGGCGGCTTTGCCGCCATGACCGTGCGGCAGATCGCCCGCGAAGCCCAGGTGGCCGCCGGGCAGCTGCACCACCACTTCACCTCCATCGGCGAGCTGAAAGCGCAGGTTTTCATCCGCCTGATCCGCGAGATGCTCGACATGCCGCTGGTGGCTGAGGACGCCAGCTGGCGCGAGCGCTTGTTCTCGATGATCGGCAGCGAGGATGGCCGACTGGAACCCTATATCCGCCTGTGGCGCGAAGGCCAGGTGCTGGCCGACAGCGATCCGGACATCAAAGCGGCCTACCTGCTGACCATGAATATGTGGCATGCCGAGACCGTCGCCATCATCGAGCAGGGCCTCGCCAGCGGCGAATTTCGGTCGGCTGAGCCTGCGGCGGATATCGCCTGGCGCTTTATCGCCCTGGTGTGCGGCCTCGACGGGATTTATGCGCTGGACGCGCAGGCCCTGGATGAGGCGGCGTTTAGCCGCTATGTAAATAAGATGATTACGCTGGAGTTGTTTTAGGCATATTTACATTTAGTAACAATTAATTCCGCTACGCTTACCACGTGCTCTCTGTCAGCACGTTTTTTTTATCTACGCTTCATAGATAACGCAAATTAAGCGTTATTCACTATCCCCTTGTATTCAGCTGTTGACCTTATTTATTTACTCCTTTCCGGGCAAGTAGAGGGCAATATGTCGGTGCAGAATGATAAAGATAATCATTACCTTTTGAACAACTGGCGGCCTGAAAACAAGGCGTTCTGGGAAAATAAAGGCAAAGCCATTGCGCGAAGAAATCTATGGATATCAGTGGCCTGTCTGCTACTTGCTTTCTGCGTATGGATGTTATTCAGCGCCGTAGCGGTCAATCTCAATAAGGTCGGTTTTCAATTCACCACCGACCAGCTTTTTTTATTAACCGCCCTGCCTTCACTTTCCGGCGCGATATTACGGGTCCCCTACTCCTTTATGGTACCCCTTTTTGGCGGGCGCTACTGGACCGTATTAAGTACCGTTATCCTGATCGTGCCTTGTATTTGGTTAGGGGTGGCAATCCAGAATATTACTACTCCGTTCTGGGTATTTATTATTATTGCGCTGCTGTGCGGTTTTGCCGGAGCGAATTTTGCTTCCAGCATGGGAAATATCAGTTTCTTTTTCCCCAAAGCGAAACAGGGCAGCGCGCTGGGAGTCAACGGCGGCCTTGGCAATCTGGGCGTAAGCGTGATGCAGATGGTCGCCCCGGCGGTCATCTTCCTGCCGCTCTTCACCTTTCTCGGCGTCCATGGCGTCACCCAGCCCGATGGTTCGACAATCACCCTGAGTAATGCGGCGCTCGTCTGGGTACCGCTGCTGCTGCTCGCCACCGTCGCGGCATGGTTCGGCATGAACGATATCGCCGGTTCAAAGGCCTCGATTCGCGATCAGCTTCCCGTGCTCAAGCGACCGCATATGTGGCTGTTAAGCCTGCTCTATCTGGCGACGTTTGGCTCGTTCATCGGCTTTTCCGCCGGCTTTGCCATGCTGGCGAAAACCCAGTTTCCCGCGGTCGATATCCTCAAGCTCGCCTTCTTTGGACCGTTCATCGGCGCGCTGGCGCGCTCGTTCGGCGGGATCATCTCCGACCGTCTCGGCGGCGTGCGGGTGACGCTGGTTAACTTCGTCCTGATGGCGCTGTTTACCGGCCTGCTGTTTCTGACCCTGCCAGGCAGCGGCTCCGGCAGCTTTCTCGCTTTCTACGTGGTGTTTATGGGGCTCTTTTTAACCGCCGGTCTGGGAAGCGGCTCCACCTTCCAGATGATCGCCGTCATCTTCCGCCAGCTCACCATCGACAGCGTAAAACAGCGCGGCGGCAGCGATGAAGAAGCGCAGCACGAGGCGGTGACCGATACCGCTGCCGCGCTGGGCTTTATCTCGGCGATCGGCGCCATCGGCGGCTTCTTTATTCCGAAAGCCTTCGGCACCTCGCTGGCGATGACCGGCTCACCGGTTGGCGCGATGAAAGTCTTTTTTGTCTTCTATGTGGTTTGCGTGCTGGTGACCTGGCTGGTCTACGGCCGCCGTAAACCCGCTTAACCATAACGATTTATCTGCCGGATAGCGGCTTACGCCTTATCCGGCCTTACGAGTTCGTTCGCTCATCCGGCCGGGTGGCACGATGCCGGACATCATCGGAGCAGGAGAAATGTCATGAGTAAACTTCTGGATCGCTTTCGCTACTTTAAGCAGAAGGGCGAGACCTTTGCCAACGGCCACGGCCAGGTCTACAACAACAACCGTGACTGGGAAGATAGCTACCGTCAACGCTGGCAGTTCGACAAAATTGTCCGCTCCACGCACGGTGTGAACTGCACCGGCTCCTGCAGCTGGAAAATTTACGTCAAAAACGGCCTCGTTACCTGGGAAACCCAGCAGACCGATTATCCGCGCACCCGGCCGGATCTGCCAAATCACGAACCGCGCGGCTGCCCGCGCGGCGCCAGCTACTCCTGGTATCTCTACAGCGCCAACCGCCTGAAGTACCCGCTGGCGCGTAAACGACTGATTGAGCTGTGGCGCGAAGCCCTGGCGCAGCATCCCGACCCGGTCCTGGCATGGGATAGCATCATGCAGGATCCGGCAAAAACCCGCAGCTATAAAGCGGCGCGCGGCAAAGGCGGTTTTGTCCGCTCCAGCTGGAAAGAGCTGAACCAGCTCATCGCCGCCGCCAACGTCTGGACCATCAAACATTATGGCCCGGACCGCGTCGCCGGCTTCTCGCCGATCCCGGCGATGTCGATGGTCTCCTACGCCGCGGGCACTCGCTATTTATCGTTGATTGGCGGCACCTGCCTGAGCTTTTATGACTGGTACTGCGATCTGCCCCCCGCCTCGCCGATGACCTGGGGCGAACAGACCGACGTGCCGGAATCCGCCGACTGGTACAACTCCAGCTACATTATTGCCTGGGGCTCCAACGTGCCGCAGACCCGAACCCCGGACGCCCACTTCTTTACCGAAGTGCGCTACAAGGGCACCAAAACTATCGCCATCACGCCGGACTATTCGGAAGTCGCTAAGCTCTGCGACCAGTGGCTGGCGCCGAAGCAAGGCACCGACAGCGCGCTGGCGATGGCCATGGGCCATGTGATCCTCAAAGCCTTCCACCTCGATAACCCGAGCGATTACTTTCTCAACTACTGCCGGACCTACACCGACATGCCGATGCTGGTGATACTCGAGCCGCGCGACGACGGCAGCTATACGCCGGGCCGTATGCTGCGTGCTTCCGACCTGCTTGACGGTCTCGGAGAAAGTAATAACCCGGAATGGAAAACCGTGGCTTATAACAGCGACGGCGAACTGGTGGCGCCGAACGGCTCCATCGGCTTTCGCTGGGGCGAAAAAGGCAAATGGAATCTCGAACAACGGGCAGACGGCAAAGATGTCGAGCTTAAGCTGTCGCTGCTGGATATTCGCGACAGCGTGGTGTCGGTGGGCTTCCCCTACTTTGGCGGCAACGAAAACCCGCATTTTCGCAGCGTAGCGCAGTCACCGGTGACCCTTCACCCGCTACCGGCTAAACAGCTGACGCTGGCCAGTGGCGAAAGCGGCCTGGTGGTCAGCGTCTATGACCTGATTCTGGCCAACTACGGTCTGGATCGCGGGCTTGACGATGTCAATGCGGCGAAGGATTTCGCCGAGGTCAAAGCCTATACCCCGGCATGGGCGGAGCAGATCACCGGCGTACCGCGTCAACATATCGAACAAATCGCCCGCGAGTTTGCCGATACGGCGCATAAGACCCACGGCCGCTCAATGATTATCCTCGGCGCCGGGGTGAACCACTGGTACCACATGGATATGAACTACCGCGGGATGATTAATCTGCTGGTATTTTGCGGCTGCGTCGGCCAGAGCGGCGGCGGCTGGTCGCACTATGTCGGTCAGGAGAAACTGCGCCCGCAGACCGGCTGGCTGCCGCTGGCGTTCGCCCTGGACTGGAGTCGTCCGCCGCGGCAGATGAACAGTACCTCTTATTTCTACAACCACGCCAGCCAGTGGCGCTACGAAAAACTGACCGCGCAGGAGCTGCTGTCGCCGCTGGCCGACGCCAGCAAATTTAGCGGCAGCCTTATCGACTTCAACGTCCGTGCGGAACGGATGGGCTGGTTACCCTCTGCGCCCCAGCTCAACATCAACCCGCTGACCATTAAGCAGCAGGCCGAGGCCGCCGGGCTCTCCCCCGCTGAGTTCACCGTCCAGTCGTTAAAATCAGGCGATATTCGCTTTGCCGCCGAGCAGCCGGATAGCGGCAAAAACCATCCGCGCAACCTGTTTATCTGGCGCTCAAACCTGCTGGGATCGTCCGGTAAGGGGCATGAGTACATGTTGAAATACCTGCTCGGGACCGACAGTGGTATTCAGGGTGATGAACTGGGCGCCAGCGATGAGGTAAAACCTGAGGAAGTCGAGTGGCAGACCGCGGCGATTGAGGGCAAACTCGACCTGCTGGTGACCCTCGATTTCCGCATGTCCAGTACCTGTCTCTTCTCCGATATTGTCCTGCCGACCGCCACCTGGTATGAAAAAGACGATATGAACACCTCGGACATGCACCCGTTTATCCACCCGCTCTCCGCCGCCGTCGACCCGGCCTGGGAGGCGAAAAGCGACTGGGAGATCTACAAGGATATCGCTAAATCCTTCGCGCAGGTCTGCGTCGGCCATCTTGGCAAAGAGACCGATGTGGTGCTGGTCCCGCTGCAGCATGATTCCCCCGGCGAACTGTCGCAGCCGTTCGAGGTGCTTGACTGGCGCAAGGGCGAATGCGATCTGATCCCCGGGAAAACAGCACCGTCGATTGCCCTGGTGGAACGCGACTATCCTGCCACCTGGGAACGCTTCACCTCTCTCGGCCCGCTGCTCGATAAGCTTGGCAACGGCGGGAAAGGCATTTCGTGGAATACGCAAAGCGAAGTCGATTTCCTCGGCAAGCTTAACTACGTCAAGCCCGACGGTCCGGCCAAAGGCCGGCCGCGGGTCGACAGCGCCATTGACGCCTCCGAAGTTATTCTTAGCCTCGCCCCGGAAACCAACGGCCAGGTGGCGGTGAAAGCCTGGCAGGCGCTGGGAGAGTTTACCGGCCGCGATCATACCCATCTGGCGCTCAATAAAGAGGATGAGAAGATCCGCTTTCGCGATATTCAGGCGCAGCCGCGCAAAATTATCTCCAGCCCGACGTGGTCGGGACTGGAAAGCGAGCACGTCTCCTACAATGCCGGTTATACCAACGTGCATGAGCTGATCCCATGGCGCACCCTCTCCGGCCGCCAGCAGTTGTATCAGGACCATCCGTGGATGCGCGCCTTCGGCGAAAGCCTGGTAGCCTATCGCCCGCCCATTGATACCCGCAGCGTCAGCCAGATGAAGGCCGTGCCGCCAAACGGCTTTCCGGAAAAAGCGCTGAATTTCCTGACGCCGCACCAGAAGTGGGGGATCCACTCCACCTATAGCGAAAACCTGCTGATGCTGACGCTGTCGCGCGGCGGGCCGATCGTCTGGCTTAGCGAAACCGACGCGAAAGAGCTGGGCATTGAAGATAACGACTGGATTGAAGCGTTCAACGCCAACGGGGCTCTCACCGCGCGGGCGGTGGTGAGCCAGCGGGTGCCGCCGGGGATGACCATGATGTACCACGCTCAGGAACGGATTATGAATATCCCGGGTTCGGAAGTGACCGGTCGTCGCGGCGGCATTCATAACTCGGTAACCCGCGTCTGTCCGAAGCCAACGCACATGATTGGCGGCTACGCCCAGCTGGCCTATGGCTTTAACTACTACGGCACCGTCGGATCGAACCGCGACGAGTTCATCATGATCCGCAAAATGAAGAATATTGCCTGGCTGGATGACGAAGGTCGCGATCAGGTACAGGAGGCGAAAAAATGAAAATCCGTTCTCAGGTTGGAATGGTGCTGAATCTGGACAAATGCATCGGCTGTCACACCTGCTCGGTCACCTGTAAAAACGTCTGGAGCAGCCGCGAAGGCATGGAGTACGCGTGGTTCAATAACGTGGAGACCAAACCGGGCATTGGCTACCCCAAAAACTGGGAGGACCAGGATCAGTGGCAAGGCGGCTGGATCCGCGGCATTAGCGGTAAGCTGACGCCCCGCCTCGGCAATCGGGTCAGCGTGTTATCGAAGATTTTCGCCAACCCGGTGCTGCCGGCGATCGACGATTACTACGAACCCTTTACCTACGACTACCAGCACCTGCACAACGCGCCGGAGGGCAAATATCTGCCGACCGCCCGCCCGCGCTCGCTGATCAGCGGCGAGCGTATGGATAAGATTAGCTGGGGCCCGAACTGGGAGGAGCTGCTCGGCGGCGAATTCGAGAAACGCGCCCGCGACCGTAACTTCGAAGCCATGCAAAAAGAGATGTACGGCCAGTTCGAAAATACCTTCATGATGTATCTCCCGCGCCTGTGCGAGCACTGCCTCAATCCGAGCTGCGTGGCCACCTGCCCGAGCGGCGCCATCTACAAGCGTGAGGAAGATGGCATCGTACTGATCGATCAGGACAAATGCCGCGGCTGGCGGATGTGCATCAGCGGCTGCCCGTACAAAAAAATCTACTTTAACTGGAAGAGCGGTAAGTCGGAAAAATGCATCTTCTGCTATCCGCGCATTGAGTCCGGGCAGCCAACGGTCTGCTCAGAAACCTGCGTCGGGCGCATCCGCTATCTTGGCGTACTGCTGTATGACGCCGACCGCATTGAAGAGGCGGCCAGTACCGAACATGAAACCGACCTCTATGAGCGCCAGTGCGAGGTGTTCCTTAATCCAAACGATCCGGCGGTCATCGAGGAAGCGCTAAAGCAAGGCATCCCGCACAACGTCATTGAGGCGGCGCAGAAATCGCCGGTCTATAAGCTGGCGATGGACTGGAAGCTGGCTCTGCCGCTGCATCCGGAGTATCGCACCCTGCCGATGGTCTGGTACGTGCCGCCCCTGTCGCCGATCCAGTCGGTTGCCGACGCCGGCGGCTTACCGAGCAACGGCAACATCCTGCCGGCGGTTGAGAGTCTGCGCATCCCGGTGCAATACCTGGCGAATCTGCTGAGCGCCGGCGATACCGGACCGGTCTTGCGCGCGCTGAAACGGATGATGGCGATGCGCCACTACAAACGCTCGCAAACCGTCGAGGGCGTCACCGATACCCGCGCCATTGAAGAGGTGGGCCTCAGCGTTGAGCAGGTCGAAGAGATGTATCGCTATCTGGCGATCGCCAACTACGAAGACCGCTTCGTGATCCCCACCAGCCATCGCGAACTGGCGGAGGATGCCTTTCCGGAACGTAACGGCTGCGGCTTTACCTTCGGCGATGGCTGCCACGGGTCAGATACGAAATTCAACCTGTTTAACAGCCGGCGGATCGACGCCATCGACGTCAGCGGCGTGCGTAAGCATGGGGAGGGCGAGTGATGCGGATCCTGAAAGTGATCGGTCTGCTGCTGGAGTACCCCGACGAGTTACTGTGGGAGAACCGCGACGACGCCCTGGCGCTGGTCAGGGCCGATGTCCCTTCCCTGACGCCGTTTGTCAGTGAGCTGCTGACGGCTCCGCTGTTGGATCGCCAGGCCGAGTGGTGCGAGGTGTTCGAGCGCGGGCGCGCCACCTCGCTGCTGCTGTTTGAACATGTGCATGCCGAGTCGCGAGACCGCGGCCAGGCGATGGTCGACCTGATGAATCAGTATCAGCAGGCGGGTCTGCAGATCGATTGTCGCGAGCTGCCCGATCATCTGCCGCTGTATCTGGAGTACCTCAGTATTTTACCCCCCGCGGAGGCGCGCGAAGGGCTGCAGAATATCGCGCCGATTCTGGCGCTGATCGGCGGCCGCCTGAAGCAGCGAGCCTGTCCGTATTATCAGCTGTTTGACGCCCTGTTGGCGCTGGCTAAAAGCCCGCTCACCAGTGACAGTGTCACAAAACAGGTGGCGGGAGAAAAGCGCGACGATACCCGTCAGGCGCTGGACGCCGTGTGGGAAGAAGAGCAGGTGAAGTTTATCGAAGATAACGCGACCGCTTGCGACAGCTCGTCGATGCAAGCTTATCAACGACGCTTTAGTCAGGATGTGGCGCCGCAGTACGTTGACATCCGCGCCGGAGGCCCGAAATGATCCAGTATCTGAACGTCTTCTTTTATGATATCTACCCTTACCTGTGCGGCACCGTGTTTCTGGTGGGCAGTTGGCTGCGCTACGATTACGGGCAGTATACCTGGCGCGCCTCATCCAGCCAGATGCTGGATAAGCGCGGGATGGTGCTATGGTCGAACTTATTTCATATCGGCATTCTCGGCATCTTCTTCGGCCATCTTTTTGGCATGCTGACCCCGCACTGGGTCTACTCGTGGTTCCTGCCGATGTCGCAGAAGCAGCTGATGGCCATGATCCTCGGCGGCATCTGCGGCGTGCTGACCCTGGTCGGCGGTATCGGCCTGCTGATGCGCCGCCTGACCAACCCGCGCATTCGCGCCACCTCCACGACCGCGGATATTTTGATCCTGTGCATTCTGCTGATTCAGTGCGCGCTGGGGCTGACGACCATCCCCTTCTCCGCCCGGCATCCGGACGGCAGCGAAATGCTCAAGCTGGTGGACTGGGCGCAGGCGGTGGTCACCTTCCACGGCGGCGCCTCAGCGCATCTGGACGGCGTGGCGTGGATTTACCGCGTCCACCTGGTGCTGGGGATGACTATCTTTCTGATCTTCCCCTTCACCCGTCTGGTTCACGTCTGGAGTGCGCCGGTGGAGTATTTTACCCGGCGTTACCAGGTGGTACGCTCCCGCCGCTGAAGGCTGGCGGCCCCAGCCATGCCCGTTTACCGGTAGCCCGGACGAGGCGCTCGCGCCGACTCCGGGTCATATTTTTCAGCCCCGGTTCCAGCCTTTATGCCGGATGGCGGCTACGCCTTATCCGGCCTACAGGGGCCTCTCAAAGGCTCATACCTCCCAGGCCCGCGCAAGCGCAGCGCCGCCGGGCAAGATATCAGGCACGGCACCTGTAATTTCGCCGGGTGGCGGCTGTCGCCTTGCCCGGCCTACAGGGTCGTCTCACAGGCCCGGTGGCGCTGCGCTGACCGGGCCTGAGGAGAGTTATTTCCCGGCTTCCGGATGGGTATCGAACGCCGCCATTACCGCCGCCAGCGCCGCTTCACTAAAGCCATGTTTAGGATCGTCCACGCCCAGCCCGAAGCGGGTCTGCAGCGCTTCATACAGCGCGGAGACATCGGCAAAATCGATCTTCTCCACCACATGGTTATTCTCCCAGTGGGTAAAGTGGAAATTGGTGAGGGTCATTTTGCCGCCGTCCGGCAGATGACGGCACATCAGCAGATGGTGCCGGAAGTGGGACTGCGGCCAGTGCGCCGACCAGAAGTTGCCCATCACATAATCAGACGCATACTGGCGGCCTAAATCGAAATGATACATCGACTGCCAGTGTTCGTGATGGTTGAACTGCAGCGTCCACTCATCCCCTTCATGCACCAGACGATAGCTGCCGTGCGGCGTTTGCTGTGGGATATCGGCCAGCAGTTTGATCGGCGCGGTCAGCGTCTGGCCGCCGAAGCCGACGTCGGCGATCCAGCGCTCCCCCGCCACCTCCACCAGCAACAGACGGTGAGTACGCGGCGGCATCTGCGGCGGGTTGGCCAGCACCACGCGGCCCAGCAGGCTGCGGACGTTAAAGCCTATCTCGCGCAGCGCGCGCTCCAGCAGGCCATTCTGTTCAAAACAATACCCCCCGCGGCGGCCGGCGATCAGCTTCTCTTCCAGCGCCCCATCGTCAAGGTGGATTTCACGCGGCAGCAGGACGTCGAGGTTTTCAAAGGGGATGGCGCTGTTATGCTGCAGATGCAGTTCCCGCAGGGTATCAATGGAAACATCAGGCTCACCCGTCCAGCTCAGACGGGAAAAATAGGCGCGTAAAAAGGGACTCATCAGGGCCTCCAGCTGTAGGTGTCCGACATTTATAGCCTATTTTTCCGCGCCGACCGTCTTTTTTGTGCGCTTAGCGTTAACCGCACGTGCGGCGCTGCATCAGCGCCAGCGCCGTCAGCATCAGGACCAGACCGGTCAACAACGTCAGGCTGGCCATCGCCATGCCCTGACCGACGGAACCCTGTTCGAACTGGCGCCAGATAAACACCGCCACGGTTTGCGTACCGGCCGGAGAGAGCAGCAGCGAGGTCACCAGCTCCCGGGAGGCCACCGCGAACACCATCAGCATCGCCGCCAGCAGCGCCGGAAAGACCAGCGGCAGGACAATCAACCGCAGCGCCTGCAGTGGCGACGCCCCGTGCACCCTGGCGGCGGGCTCAAGGTTCGGGCCCAGCTGGCGCAGCGCGCTGCCGACATAGCGCACCGGCCAGGGCAACAGCAGGCAGCAATAGGAGAGCAGCAGCATCCACAGCGTGTTATAGGGCGAGCGCGGCCAGAAGGGCTGATTCCACAGCAGGATCAAACCGACCCCCACCACCACGCCCGGCAGCGCCGCCGGCATCAGCGACAGCGCGTCCACCATCCCGCGCCCTTTAATCTTCTGCACCATCACCAGCCAGGCGGCCAGCAGGCCCAGCGCGCCGACGATTAGCGCCGAACCCAGGGCTAGCGACAGGCTGGTGCCGAGGGCCGACAGGGCATCTCCCTGCTGGTCAAACAGCGCCGCGAAATGACGCAGCGTGACATTCTCAACACTCACGCCACCGGAGAGCGTGCCCATCACGCTGGTGAGCATCATCGAGACGGCGGGGACGCCGACCGCCAGGCCGCCGACGGCCGCCATCGCCAGCACGGCGGGCAGCGTCATCCAGCCCAGCGATGCCCCGTGGTTCTCCCCCGGCTTACCGGTGACGCTGGTGACCTCTTTCTCCCCCACCAGCCGCCTTTGCAGCCACCAGGCGAACAACGCCACCGCCATCAGCAGCAGCGACAATAGCGCGGCGCCAGGGAGATCCACCGGCCAGTCGGCCAGCTTTTTCTCAATACCGACCGTCAGCATCACCACTCCCGCCCGGCTGCCCAGCGCCGCCGGTACGCCAAACTCCTCGATGGCGAGGGTAAACGCCAGCAGCATCCCCGCCGCCAGCGCCGGAGAGAGCATCGGTAGCGTCACGTGCCAGAAGGCGCGCCAGGCGCTGGCGCCATGGACGCGGGCGACCACCGCCAGCCGGGTCCCGCTCGCCAGCAGGCTGCGGGAGACGGCAAAGTAGACCACCGGAAATATATTAAAGGTCATCACCAGCACGATCCCGCTGCGGCTGAACAGCAGATCGTTCAGCTGCCAGCCGGTCAGCTGCTGCAGATAGCCCTGGCTTTGCAGGGCCAGCATCCAGGAGAGCGCCGAGATATAGGGCGGCGTCAGAAAGGGGATCAAAAACAGGAGATCCCACAGCCGGGGCAGCGGCAGCGAAAACATACCGCGCAGGATGCCGAGCGGCAGGCCAATCATTACGCTGACCAGCGCCACGCCGGCGGCGATCCACAGCGTACCGCCGAGCATCGCCGGCAGCTGAGGATCGGCCAGCAGCGCCGGGATGCCGCCAAAGGCGTCCCCGAGCGAACCGGCGCTAAAATGGGGAAAAATCGCCTGCAGCACAATAAACACTAACGGTAACGCGACCAGCATCACCAGGGCGGCAAGGGTCGCGCCGGAAAGGAATGTTTGTTTCACAACCGGTTCCTGAAGCTGAGGGTCCTCCGGCGGCCAGCGCCGGAGAAACGGGATCAATTACTGCGCGTACAGCTGACTGAAGCGGGCGAGCACGGCGCCCCGCTCGCTGCTGCCCTCGCTGGTGGTGGGCAGCACCTTCAGCGCGTCCAGTAGCGGACGTTTGGCCGCCACGTCGCGGCGGGCGGGCATCAGCCAGGCATCGGCAACCCTCGCCTGACCTTCCGGCGACAGCACATAATCGATAAAGGCTTTGGCATCGTCGGCATGCTGGCTGGTTTTGAGGATCATCATCGGGCGCGGGGCAATCACTGTTCCGCTGGCCGGGAAGATCACCTTCAGCGACTCGCCCTGCTGAATATTGCCGTAGGAGACATAATCCACCGCGCCAAATACCGCCGCTTTCGCCCCCTGCATCACCGGCGTCACCGCCTGGGCGTTGGGTCCGCTGACCACCATGCCGTTCTTTTTCAGATCGTCAAACAGTTGCCAGGCCTGGTCGCCCATGCTGTTTTGCAGCCCGATCAGCAAATCCAGCGACGCGCCGGAGAGCGCCGGGTCGGGGGTTGTCACCTTGTCTTTAAACGCCGGCTGGGG
>NZ_GL882758.1:0-20452 GCF_000195655.1 Klebsiella sp. MS 92-3 | reverse complement strand
GGGCGATATAGTCCGCCGATTTCAGGTTCGCCGGTACCTGGTCGGCATTGGCGCTCGCAAAAGGCAGCAACCAGCCCCGCTGGTGCAGATCTTCGGCGGTATCCCACGAGGCGGAGATCAGCACATCCGCCTGCGGGTTGGCCTGCTCGGCCTCCAGTCGGGCCATTACTTTGCCGGTGGTGGCCTGGAAAACCGTCACCTTCACCCCGGTCTGTTGTTCAAAACCGCTGGCCAGGCTTTTCGCCAGCGAGCCGGGTCCGGCGGTGTAAACGGTCAGCGCATGGGCGCTGGAGAGCATCATGGCGGAAAGAGCCATCGCGAGTACCACTCCTTTCTTAACGGTCATAACGGTGTTCATGCAACTTCCCCTGAGGTTGGCGTAACGGCGCGGACAGCGGCCACGCGGCCCGCGGATAAATAGACAATCTGGTCAGCTAACAGCTCGGCTTCACGTCGATCATGGGTGACATACACGGCGGTGATGCCGAGCTGTCGCAACAGGCGGCTCATTTCGCCGCACAGCGATTCGCGCAGTTCGCTATCCAGGTTGGAGAGCGGTTCATCAAACAGCAGCCCCCGCGGCGCGGCGACGATCGCCCGCGCCAGCGCCACCCGCTGCTGCTGACCGCCGGAGAGGCCTGAAGGCTTACGTTCGGCAAAGCCGTTGAGGCCTACCCGCGCCAGCGCCTCGCTGACCCGGCGCTCGCGTTCGCTGCGGGAGACGCCGCGCATGCGCAGCGGAAAGGCGACGTTCTGCGCCACGCTCATATGCGGCCAGAGGGCATAATCCTGAAAAACCATGCCGATATCGCGCTGCTCCGGGGGCAATCCCCATCCTGCGCGGGCGACCAGCCTGTCGCCAAAGCGGATTTCGCCGCTGGCCGGCACGCTCAGCCCGGCCAGCAGACGCAGCAGCGTGCTTTTGCCGCAGCCGGAAGGGCCCAGTAGCGCCACGATGCGGCCGGGTTCGATATGCAACGTGAAGCGGTCAAGAATAGGGGTCTCTGCGAAGGCGAAAGAGACCTCCTGCAGGGTGATAGGGGTCAGCGTGCGCATCATCGCCCTCCCTTTCGGGACAGCGAGACCAGCCCGGCGGTCGACATCCGACGGGGCACGCTCACCTGGGATAGCATCAGGGGAGCCAACATATTGTGATCCTCTTTGGGACTTAGTGCTGGCGACTATAGTCAGACGAGATGACGTATTGATTACATTTTCATTGCGGCTTAACGTGTTACCTGCCAACCGACCCATTATTCAAGGAACGCCTATGAGCCGCTTTCGCCACGTTGAACTGCAGTACGCCAGCCGCCTGCTCAACCACGGCCCAACCATTTTGATCACCAGCTACGATGCCCCGTCCGACCGGCGCAACGTAATGGCCGCCGCCTGGTCAATGCCGGTGGAATTCGCCCCGCCGCGGGTGGCTATCGTGGTGGATAAAAGCACCTGGACGCGGGAGATCATCGAGCGCAATGGCACCTTCGGCATTGTAGTTCCCGGCGTCGCAGCCGCCAGCTGGACCTACGCCGTCGGCAGCGTCAGCGGCCGCGATGAGGACAAATTCAATGCCTGGGGGATCCCGGTAGTAACCGGTCCGGAGCTGGGGCTGCCGCTGATCGAGGAGAAATGTCTGGCATGGATGGAGTGCCGGTTGCTGCCGGCGACGGCGGCCCAGACCCAGTACGACACCCTGTTCGGGGAGGTGGTCTCTGCCGCCGCCGATGAGCGCGCGTTCGTCACCGGACGCTGGCAATTCGACGACGATAAGCTCAATACCCTGCATCATCTTGGCACCGGCAATTTTGTCGCCAGCGGCCGTCATGTGCGGGCAAACTCCCTCGACGAATAAGCGTGACTTGCCGCGGGCGGCCGGTTTTTCCCCTGCCCGGCCTGCGGCCCCCTTTTAACCCGGTGGGCGGCGGCGATCGGCGCTGGGGGTCAGGCCAAACACTTTTTTATACAGGGTGGTAAAGTGGTTGCTGTTGGCGAAGCCGCACAGATAAGCCACTTCGGTAATGGTCATCTCCGTTTCGCGTAATTTGACCCGCGCGGAGACCAGCCGCAGACGTTTCAGATAATTATCCGGGGTTAATCCGGTGGCCTCTTTAATATGGCGAAACGCGGTGCGGGTGGTGAGATGAAATTGCTCCGCCAGCTGCTGCCAGTTATGTTCTTCGAAACAGTGCTCCTGAAGCCAGGTGAGTAATTTATGCAGTTTATAGCGAGTGCTGCTATATTCGGCTTCCGACTCGGCTGTGAGAATGGTGGTCACCAGCTGGAAAAAGAGAGACTCCCGTAGCGGGGTATTATCCGCCGCCCTCAGCGCCGGGGAAAATATCTTTTCCACCAGTTCCCGGCAATAGCTGCGAGTCTCCGGCGCCAGCCAGCCATAGCAGGCGGCGCGCTGCGCGGATAATTGCTGCAGCAATCCCTCCATCTGCTGTAAATAGCCAAAGGCCACCGCCGGATTAATTAAGACATTAATCAGCTTCAGCGTCCCCAGCTCATCATAATAATGCACATCGCCAGGCTGGACGTAAAATACGTCTCCCTGTTGGATATACAGCGGGCGACCATTAATAACGTGTAACCCATGCCCCTCCTCGACGATCACCAGTTCGGCAAATTCATGGCCATGCTCCTGGCTATTATCCTCCGGGTCACTGGCGTACATGCCGAGCTTATCCTGGGGATGGGTGAAATAATACTCAACGGTCAGTGTCATCATTACAGCAAATCCTGAACAACCTATGGCGCAGGGGCACGATAATCTATTCCGGCCCTCGGCACGCGCCCGATGTGCGGATTTGTGATCGCCAGCGCCCCCACCTCATTATTCCTGCCATTTTCACTGACGGTTTGGCATTGCCAGAGTGGTAGCCGCGTCGGACGACGGCCTATGCTGCGCCTAACCTAACGGAGAGGACGCAGTATGTCACAAGCAATTCAATACAATTCCAGCGTGGCGATGATCCGTCATCCGCGCTTTTTACAGCGTGCGGCCGACCTGACGCCCGCGCTGCAACGCCTGCGCCAGACGCCGCAGGCCATCGTCGAGGCCGTCGCTGAACCAGGAGCGCTGAACGGCTGGCGGGGGAATACCGTCCGCACGCCGGAACAGTTTTATCAGCAACCGCTCAACGTCGGCGACAGCATCATTATTGATTTTGGCAGCCATTTTGTTGGCTACCTGCAGTTCAGCTGCCGCAGCGTCGGCAGCCCGCCCGATGCCCCGGCACATCTGCACTTCACCTTCGGCGAGACGCTGAGCGAAGTCTGTGAGCCGTTCAGCGAATACCAGGGATGGCTGAGCAGCAGCTGGTTGCAGCAGCAGGATCTGTGGCTTGACGTCCTGCCCGCCCGGGTCGCTCTGCCACGTCGCTATTGCCTGCGCTACCTGAAGGTGGAGGTCAAAGCGCTGTCGCGCAAGTTTCGTCTGCAGTTCGATGAGATCGCTCTGGAAACCGTCACCTCTGCCGGCAGCCCGCACCCGGCGGTCATCGCCGATCCGCAGTTGAAAGCCATTGATGACGTTGCCGTTCGTACCCTGAAAAACTGCATGCAGGAGGTGTTTGAAGATGGGCCGAAACGCGACCGTCGGCTGTGGCTGGGCGACCTGCGCCTGCAGGCGCAGGTGAATGACGTGACCTTCGGCCACCACGATCTGGTCCGCCGCTGCCTGTATCTCTTTGCCGGCCATACCCGGGAAGATGGCATGGTTTCCGCCAATGTCTTTGTTCAGCCAGAGGTACGCGCCGATGACACCTTTCTGTTTGATTACTCATTGTTTTTTGTCGACGTGCTTTATAACTACCTGCAAAGCACCGGCGACACGGAAACCGTCGGTGAGCTGTGGCCCACGGCGCGGCGGCAAATCGAGCTGGCGCTGACCCGCTGCGATTCTCAGGGGCTGGTGCGCGACAGCGATGACTGGTGGGTATTTATCGACTGGCAGGCGGAGCTGAATAAACAGGCCTCGGCGCAGGGGGTGCTCATCTACTGTCTGCAGCGCGCCCTCTGGCTGGCGCAGCGTTTTGAACCGCAGCGGGTACCTGACTACACTGCCACGCTCTGGCAGCTGAAGGAGGCCGCCCTCCACCACCTGTGGGACAACGAGCGGCAGGTGTTTATCAGCGGCGCCGTGCGTCAGGTCTCATGGGCGTCGCAGATCTGGCTGGTGCTGGCGGAAGTTGGCACCGCCGGGCAGCGTCAGGGGCTGATGCGCCGCCTGCAGCAGCAGCCGCCCGCCATTGCCATGAACACCCCGTACCTGCGTCATCATCACATTGTTGCCCTGCTACAGTCCGGCCTGCGCGAGGAGGCGGTGGCGGAGATCAAAGCCTACTGGGGGGCGATGGTCGCCTACGGCGCCGACACCTTCTGGGAAATTTTCGACCCCCAACATCCTGACTTTTCCCCGTATGGCAGTAAGCTTATCAACAGTTACTGCCATGCGTGGAGCTGTACCCCGGCCTGGTTTATTCGCCAGTACGGACTTTAACAACAACGATAAGCGAGTGATTTATGGCAGAAACAACGTTTACCCTGTGGCGGCAGCGCCTTGGCTATGGCATTGCCGATCTCTCCTGCAACCTTGTGTGGCAGATGATCTCTCTGTATCTGATGTTCTTTTACACCGACGTCATGGGTCTCCCGGCCTATTATGTCGGCCTGATGTTCCTGGTCACCCGGCTGGTAGACGGCGTGGCCGACGTGCTGATGGGGCTGGTGATCGACAATACCACCACCCGCTGGGGGCGCTGCCGCCCCTGGCTGCTGATCGGCGCCCTGCCTTTTGGCCTGCTGTGTATTCTGGCCTTTTATGTGCCGGATTTCGACACCACCGGCAAACTGCTGTACGCCTTTGTCACCTATCTGTGTCTGTCGTTCCTCTACACCCTGGTGAATATTCCGTTCTGCGCCATGCTGCCGTTTTTAACCAGTGATTCCGCAGAACGCACCACGCTGTCGGCGGTGCGCATTTTGCTGGGCTCCCTTGGCGCCACCATCGTCGCCGTGGCTACGCTGCCGCTGGTCGGCATGCTAGGCAAAGGCAACCAGCAGCAGGGATTCCTCTATACCGCGGTGATTTTTGGCGTACTGGCGGCCTTTTTCCTGCTGGTGAGCTTTCGCAACGTCGAAGAAAAGATCACCCTTACCGGGGAGCGCATGACCCTGAAACGCGCCTGGATTAGTCTGCGCGCCAATCGTCCGTGGTGGGTCTTCGCCAGCAATATCTTTCTGATGTGGGGTGCCTTTTTCTTTCAGACCGGGGCCCTGGTGTACTTCTTCCATTATTACGTCGGGAATACCGAGCTGACGGCGGTTATCGCCGGGATCTCCACCTTCGTTCCCCTGCTCGGCACCCTCACCGTCCCGCTGCTGGCCCGACGCATGAAAAAACGTCATGTCTATCTGGTGGCCAGCGCGGTCAATCTGCTCGGGATGGGGATTATGATGGTGTCTGGCGCCCACGTTCTGGGACTGATCGTCGGGGCCGTGATCCTCTCCCTCGGCGCCGGCCAACGCACGGCTATCTATTTCTCGATGCAGGCCGACCCGGTGGATTACGGCGTGTGGAAAACCGGGATTAATACCGCAGGGATCCTGACCTCGATAAACGGTTTTCTCGGCAAGGTGGCGATGGCTGGTGCCGGGGCTATCACCGGCGTGCTGCTCTCCTCCAGCGGCTATATCGCCAACCACACGCAGAGCGACAGCGCCCTGTTGGCCATCAAGGCCTGCTATCTATACATTCCGGCGCTATTGATCCTCGCCTCGATGCTGTGGATGGGCCGCTTCTACCGCCTCGACGATCAGTATGAGCAGATTCGTGCCGACCTTGATGCCGGACGCGGCGCCTCGCCAGCCCCGGCCCCGACCGCCGGAGAATCCCCCGCCATGTAAGGCGCCCCCGCTGATTTAACCTCTGGATAAATTAAGGATTTTTATGCGTATCTCTGTGATTAGCGCAGCGGTTTGCTGCGCCCTTTTTCCGCTCATCAGCGTCAGCGCCGCCGGCTTGAGCGTGGAGCAACGGCTGGCGCAGCTGGAAGCGCGCCTCAATCTCGCTGAACAGCAGGCCAGCGAGGCCAGCCGCCGCGCGCAGCGGGCAGAACAGCAAACTGCCGCCGCCGAGCAGCGCGCCGCGGCGGCGGAGCAGCAGGTGCAGGCGCTCAGCCAGCAGACCACGGCTCGCGAACAAAAACAGCAGGCCACTAATCAGCAACTGAGCGAGCAGCTGGCGAAGCGCGCCCCGGACGATGGGTTTACCTTTAACGCCTACGCCCGTTCCGGGATGTTAGTCAACAGCCATGGTAAAGGCGCCCGCGGCGGGCCGGGCGTCTCCCCGGCCAGTTCGCTCAACGGCGATGCCCATGTCGGTCGTCTCGGTAACGAAAAAGATAATTACGCTGAGCTGAGCTTTGGCAAAAAGCTCACCTTCAACGATGGCTCATGGGCGCGCTTCAAGACCATGCTCGCCGACGGGGCCACCAACCCGGATCCGTGGGTTCAGGATAACGACAGCCACCATCTGAACATTCGTCAGCTGTACGTCGAGATGGGTAACTTTGCCGAATTCACCGGTCCGTTAAAACGCGCCTCAATTTGGGCCGGCAAGCGCTTCGATCGGGATAACTTCGATATCCACTTTACCGATAGCGACATCATGTTCCTCGGCGGTACCGGCGGCGGGATCAATGATGTCGACTGGGGAAGCGGCCTGCGCGGCGACTATTCGGTGTATGCACGTAACTTCGGCGACCTTGGCAGCGATAATTACGCGGATAATGACATCCAGAATCTGCTGTTCACCGCCAACCATTTTTACGGCAACTGGCAACTGATGACCACGGTGATGACCGCCCAGGGCAACGATGACCTGAAAGATAATACCTCGACCACCGGGAGCTATGCCCTGCGCAGCGATAACACCGCCAAAAACGGCTACTACGCGATGCTGGCCCTGCACGACAAGCAGCAGTTCTATGGCCTGGCGCCAGGGGTGTCTGAAAGCGCCCTGCAGTACGGCGTCGGGCTGGGCGCCGAAGCGCGTCAGCCGGGGAGCGATGGCGATCTGACCGAGAACGCGGCCTCCCTGCGCTTTGCGTCGTATGGCATCCTGCCGTTGGGGAAAAACTGGCAGCTGGCGCCGTCGGTGATAGCCCAGCACAGCGAAGACCGCTATCGCGACGGCGACCGCTACGACTGGGCGACGTTTAACCTGCGGGTATCACAGGGGATCTCCGCTCACTTCGCCCTGCTGTATGAGGCCTCGTGGCAGTATATGGATCTCAATCCGAACGGGCGCAGCTATCGCTATAATGACAACGTTTATCAGTATCAGGCGGTGCGCGGTGATTTCTACAAGCTGACCTTCGCCCCCACCTTTAAAGTGGGCGATGTGCTGGATATCAAGGCGCGGCCGGAAATCCGCTTCTTTGCCACCTGGATGAACTGGGATAAAGCGCTGGATCGCTACGCGATAAATGACGATTTCGGCAGCAAAGGCTTTACCGCCGGTGGGACATGGAACTTCGGCGTGCAGACGGAGATTTGGTTTTAATCAAACGGCCCGTCCGGCTCAAATGCCAGGACGGGTTGATTTAAATACACGCTGTTACTTTGTCACTATGCCAGTGCTGTATGAAGTAATATAAACTCATAAAATAAAAACCATAACAGGCTAAAAAGATAAAGGTTGTTTTTATAATTCCAACAAGTGATTTTCGTTTTTTCTCAACGATGAGAAGATCGTGAAACCTTTCTTGCTGTTGCTCTGGTGTTAAATTATCAACTATTTTATTTTTTATATCATCGTGAATCTTTTTAAACGTTCGCTTTTCACCTGGAAAGCTACCGTGTAGAAGAAACAAAAAAAATAAAGAAAAGCATAACGAACGCTAATATCCGAATACTGGGCTCAGTTACCCCCCAGCATCCAAGGGTAGCAATAAACAACCAGATACCATGAGTGTTTGCTCGCGCTCTAAACCTATCAATATGAGCGCTGTATTTCTTGATTTCTTTCAAAATAGAATCGTTGGTTTCCATACGTAATGCACTCCTTTTTAAAGGCCCCGGTTACGAAAGAGGGCAAACTCTGCCATTTTCCTTGCGAAGGATAACCTTTCAAACAACCTTCAACAAGTTGATAATCAATGGATTACCCTGAAGCAATAAAAGCAGTTTTCTGGCTGCACCGGTTGGGTGACGTCGTTTCGTTTCCCAGCTTTTAACCAACTCGTAGCTAACGCCAACGGCCGCTGCAAAGTCCTGCTGTTTTAAACCTGTGGCTTCACGTATCGCTTTCACGTCAATTTCGCTGAAGGTATGAACGTGCTGCTCCATCGGCATTTGTTCACCTTTCTCGATCCTGACCATTTCTTCTGCACTCGCCAGCAGATCGGCAAACAATTCGTCTTTCATATACACCTCAGTTGGCTCTCTGGCGCTTAGGATAGATGAACATGCTGTTTCTCTCAGTGCGTCGCCGGAGAAGCCCCTCCCCGGGGGCGGCGCAAAGCGCCTTGCCCGGGCTACGGAACTGCAGACCGCTGAGAGCGCGTAGCCCGGACAAATGCGCAGCATCGCCTCCGGGTGTCGGGTTACATGCTATAACCCGGCTGCTTAATCAACTGCGCCATCTGCGGGGCGATCTCACTGTCCCACACCGCCTGCCACGCGTCCGGCTCAACCTGAGTGAGTGCGACGCTGACGGCGCTCTCTTTGCTGTTCAGATGGCGGATCAGCACCTCAGTGATGTCGGCGGCCAGCGCGGTTTTTTGTTCATCAGTCAGTTCACGGGGAAAACATTTAATATCAACATGCGGCATAGCAAAGACTCCTTGTGATGAGAGCCATAACGCTACCACAGAATGGCCGTTCTGGTTGGCATCGCGTGCGTTAAATCAGCTTGTTACGGCGTAGCGCCGCGGCCAGCTCCGGTCGCTGACAGACCGCCCGGGCGATGGCGGCGAATTTTGGCGCGTGGTCGTCAAACCACGCCTGGCGGGGTCCCCAGCGGTACATCGCCGCGATATAGCAATCCAGCAACGTTACCGACGCGCCCAGCGCCCACGGCCCGGCGGCCAGCTGCTGTTCGAACCAGAGATAGAGATTTTTCCGGTACTGGCGACAATTCTCCACCAGCTGCTCCGCGGCGGCGGGCGCCCAGCGTTCCGGGTAATCGGCATAGGTAAAGGTAGGATAGACATTGGCCACCAGCCAGACCAGCAGGCGCTGAAACTGCGGACGCTGTGGCGTCCCCGGCGCGGGGGCCAGATCGGGACGCTGGTCGAGGATCATCAGCGCGATGGCGGCGGTTTCGGTCATGATGCTCCCGTCGGCCAGCCTCAGGGTGGGCACCTGGCACAGCGGATTAATCTGCCGCAGACGCTCGCGCGCCGGACCGGGCTGGTCAAAGCCCTCCACGTCAACCACCTCGTAGGGAATATCGGCCAGGGAGAGCATCAGCTCGCTAATCGTCGAGCCCCATCCCGGCACGCCATAAACGGTTATCATGGTCTGCCTCCAGGGTAAAGCCTAAGTGTAGGCAGAAATTTGCCGCTCACCCACCCGGCACACCATGCCACTGGGGGTTAGTAGGTTATCCCCGGCGGGTTGACCACCGACTGCGCCACCGCTTCGCCCTGCTCCCCCCAACGCGCCAGCACCTGCTGATATTCACCGCGGGCAATCGCCCCGTCGAGGGCTGCCTGCAGGGCATAGACCAGGCCGTTGCCTTTTTTGGTGGTTGTCGCCACCCACGCTTTTTTCGGCCCCAGGCCCACCACCCGGGTCTGGCCGTTAAGCGCCGCTTTATAGGCTGCCACCGACTGCGGGCCGAAAAAGATATCCGCCCGCCCGGACTGGATATAGAGGTTGCCGGAGGCATCATCGGTCAGGTAGACCGGCTGGGCCTGCGGCCGTCCGGCGGCGCGGTTGTCCTCGTTCCAGCCCAGCAGGATCCGCTCCTGATTGGTGCCGGACCCGACGATCACTTTGCGCCCGGCAAGGTCGGCGGGTCCGTTTACCGCGGCGATATCGCTGGTGGATTTCACCGAGAAGGCCAGGGAGTCCACTCGGTAAGTCGCAAAATCGAACTTCTCTTTGCGCTTCTCGGTTACCGCGATATTGATCAGCGCCACATCGTAGCGGCCGGAGGCGATGCCCAGCGGCCAGTCCTCCCACGCGGTGGGCACCAGCCTGAGCTTCAGGCCAAGGCTTCCGGCCAGCAGGCGGGCTATATCCGGGTCGCTGCCGATCCGCGTGCGGTTGTCGCTGGCCAGCAGGGCCAGCGGCGGCGAATTGAGCGCCGAGATCGCCACCGTTAGCGTCCCCGGCTCGACGAAGCGATAGCCCGGCGGAATTTTCGCTATCGCCTGCGGGTCGCGGGTGACCGGCAATGGCTGCTCATTGGCGCGCAGATCCAGCGCCGCGTAAGCGCTCATGGCAAAAGCGCTGAGAACAAGGGTCATTAGCGCTCTGTTCATGACGGCAGCACCCTGGATAAAAACTGCCGGGTACGCGGATGCTGCGGATGGTTGAGCACCTCGTCGCTGCTGCCCTGCTCGACGATCCTGCCGTCGACCATAAACACCACCTGGTCGGCCACCTCGCGGGCAAAGCCAATCTCATGGGTGACCACCACCAGGGTGGTGCCCGATCGTGCCAGCTTTTTGATCACATCCAGCACCTCGCCCACCAGCTCCGGATCCAGCGCCGAAGTGGGCTCATCAAACAGGATCACCCGCGGGTTCAGCGCCAGCGCCCGGGCAATGGCGATACGCTGCTGCTGGCCGCCGGAGAGATGCCGGGACCAGGCGTCGGCTTTATTGCGCAGTCCGACGACGTCCAGTAGCTCATAGGCGCGGGCAATGGCCTCTTTGCGCGTGACCTGCTGGTGGGCGATCGGCGCCTCAATCAGGTTCTCCAGCACCGTCAGGTGCGGAAACAGGTTAAAGTTCTGGAACACGTAGCCGACGTTGATCCGCTGGCGAAGAATTTCCTTTTCTTTCATCTCATACAGCTTGTCGCCTTTGCGGCGATAACCGATATAGTCGCCATCAATCTGAATAAATCCCTCATCGACCCGTTCGAGGTGATTTATGGTGCGCAGCAGCGTGGACTTGCCCGAGCCGGAAGGGCCGAGGATCACCGTCACCGTGCCCGGGGGGATCTCCAGCGACACATCGTCCAGCGCCTTGTGGCGGCCATAGTATTTGCTGACCCCGGTGATAGAGATATGGCCATTATGAGAGCTGGGCATGAACGGCCTCCTGGGGCTGTGGTTGACGTGCGGGTTGATTCAGACGGCTGCTGCGGGCGCTGTTTACCGCCGAGCGGCGCTCGCTGCGCGCCAGGCCCCGTTCCACCAGATACTGAATGGCGGAGAGGACGCTGGTGATCGCCAGATACCAGGCGGCGCCGACCATCAACAGCGGGATCACCTCCTGGGTACGGTTGTAGATCATCTGGATGGTGTAGAACAGTTCCGGCATCGCCAGGACGTACACCATCGCCGTTCCCTTGGCCAGACTGATGATCTCGTTGAAGCCGGATGGCAAGATGGTGCGCAGCGCCTGCGGCAGAATAATGCGCAGCGTGCGCCGCCAGGCGGGTAGCCCCAGCGCGGCGGCGGCTTCATACTGCCCGTGGTCAACGCCGAGAAAGCCGCCGCGAATAATCTCCGCGGTATAGGCGCTCTGCACCAGGGTCAGGCCCACCACCGCCGTGGAGAATTGCCCCAGCACGTTAATGGTCTGATAGCTGGCCCAGGTGACGCCGGTAAACGGGATCCCCAGCGACAGGGTGTCGTAGAGATAGGAAAAGTTATAGAGAATGATCAGCACCACAATCAGCGGCAGCGAGCGAAACAGCCAGATATAGCCCCAGGCGAGACTGCTGAGCAGCCACGATGAGGACAAACGGGCCAGCGCCAGCAGGCCGCCGAAGATCACGCTTAACACCGTGCCGAGCAGGGTCAGGAGCAGAGTTTGACCCAGCCCCTCGAGGATCACCGGGTCGAAGAACCAGCGGGCGAAGACGCCCCACTCCCAGCGCGGGTTAAAGGCCACCGACTGGATCACCACCGCCAGCACCAGCAGGGCGACCAGAGCCCCGACCACCCGCAGCGGATAGCGCGCCGGCACCACTTTGATCGTTTCAGATGAATGCATAATGCCTCCTCAGGCGCTGTGGCTGTAGGCGCTCACCACCAGCGCTTTAGTGAACCGCAGCCGGCCATCGTACGGCGGCTGACTGTACTCTTCCGGGTCTCGCGTGAGGTCAAACTGCGCCTCATACCCCTGGCTGAGATAGAGCTTTACCGCCTCCGGCTGACGGAAACCGGTGGTCAGGTAGATATGACTGTACCCGGCCAGCACCGCCCGTCGTTCCAGCTCCTGGACCACCTTCGCCGCCAGCCCCCGCTGGCGCCGACGGCGGGGCGTCCAGATACGTTTGATCTCCGCGGTGTGGCGATCCTTCGGCTTATACGCGCCGGTGGCGATAATTTCGCCCTCACGCTCAAGGACAATAAACAGCCCCTGCGGCGGCACATACCACTCACTTAACTCCACTTCCGCATCGCGGGAAAAATAGTCGCCGTAGCGGGCGGCATATTCGGCAAACAGCTCGCTAATAATCGGCTGCAGCTCCGGAGCCTCCGGAGAAATATCGCGGAATGCTTCGCTCATCGCGCCTCCTGTCAGTCGCCCAGTCCGGGCGGATTGATTTCCGATTGCGGAATGCTTTCCACCCCTTCGCCCCAGCGGTTAAGCACTTTGGCGTAGTCCCCGCTGGCGATAGCCCCGTTCAGCGCCGCCTGGACGGCATTCACCAGCCCGCTGTCTTTTTTCAGCGTTACCGCGATGTGCGCCGCTTTCGGCCAGCCGCCATCGACGCTACCCACCAGTTTGGTTTTGCCGGTCAGCGCCGCCTTCCACGCGCCAATCACGTTGGGGCCGAAGAAGGCGTCGGCTCGTCCGGTCTGCAGGGCCAGCGTCTGGGCGGCATCATCCTTGGTGTAGACCGGGATAAACGGCTTCAGCCCCTTCTTGACGTTCTCCGCGTTCCACGCCAGCAGGATCGCCTCCTGGTTGGTGCCGGAGCCGACAATAATCTTTAGCCCGGCGATATCTTCCGCTTTGTCAATCTTGCTCAGCGGACTGGTGCTTTTGACGTAGAAGCCCAGCGAGTCTTTGCGGTAGGTGGCGAAATCGAACTTCTCTTTCCGCTCTTTGGTGACGGTAATATTGCTGATCGCGGCATCATATTTGCCGGAGGTGACCCCCAGCGGCCAGTCTTCCCATGAAGTGGGAACCACGTTTACTTCCAGGCCGAGGCTCTCCGCCACCAGCCGGGCGATATCCGCCTCGCTGCCGAGCAGGGTTTTGTTGTCATCGGCGAAGACCGTCAGCGGCGGTGAGTTCAGAGCCGCCACCGCGACGGTGAATTTCCCCGGCACCGCCAGATGCAGATCTTGCGGCAACAGGGCAATGGCCTGCGGATTTTTCGCTGTGTGAATCGGCGTTTTGTTGGCCTCCAGGCTCACTCCGGTGCCATTGATCTTGACGTCCTGACCCCACGATGAGGCGCTAAATGCCAACGCGACGGCCAGCAAGAGTGTTGTTTTCTGCATAGCGTGATTCTCTTTTATTATTTTTGGAATTGATTAGCGGGTAGCGCCAGACCCAGACTTTCCCGCAGGGTGGTGCCCGGATAGTCGCGACGGAACAGTCCGCGCGCCTGTAACAGCGGAACCACCTCATCCACAAAGCGCGGGAAGGTTTCCGGCGTGCCGCCCTGAATAATGAAGCCGTCCGCCGCGTGCTGCTCGAACCACAGTTGCAGGCCATCAGCGACATCGCTGGCGGTGCCGGTAAAGCGCGGACGCGGGCTGGCTGCCTCCAGAGCCACCTGGCGCAGGGTTAAGCCCCGCTCGCGGGCGTGACGTTTAATCTCGTCGGTGGTGCTGCGGAAGCTGTTTTGTCCGAGGTCGCCAATATCCGGGAAAGGTTCGTCGAGCGGGTACTGCGAGAAATCGTGGTGTTCGAAATAGCGCCCGAGATAATTCAGGGCATCCTCGATGGAGACCAACGCCGCGGTGGTCTGGTACTGCCGCTCCGCATCCTCGGCGTCATCCCCGACGATGACGCTGACGCCCTGGAAAATATGCAGTTGGTCCGGACTGCGCTGATATGCGGCGAGTTGGCTTTTGACATCCCGATAAAATGCCTGCGCCTCGGCCAGCGAGTCCTGATGGGTAAAAATGGCATCGGCGTGGCGTGCGGCTAATTTCTTGCCGTCGTCCGATGCGCCGGCCTGGAAAATAATCGGTCGACCCTGCGGCGTGCGGGCAATATTTAGCGGCCCGGCAACTTTAAAGAAATCACCGTGGTGGTCGAGCGTGTGCAGTTTATTTTTATCAAAGAACTGACCAGTCTCCTTATTGCGCACAAAGGCATCTTCTTCCCATGAATCCCATAAGCCTTTCACCACCTGCAGGTATTCATCGGCAATGCGATAGCGCAGCGCATGATCCGGATGTTGGGCCCGGGAGAAGTTTTTCGCCGACCCTTCCAGCGGGGAAGTGACCACGTTCCACCCCGCCCGTCCCTGGCTTAAATGGTCAAGGCTGGCGAACTGGCGGGCGGTGGTAAACGGCTCGCTGTACGAAGTCGATAAGGTCCCCACCAGCCCCAGTCGCCGGGTGATCGCGGCCAGCGCGGAAAGTACCGTTAAGGGTTCGAAGCGATTTAAAAAATGGGGAATCGATTTTTCGTTAATATATAAACCGTCGGCGACAAAAATAAAATCCAGCTTCCCCGCTTCTGCTTTTAGCGCCGTCTGGGTGACGAAAGCAAAATTAATACTGGCGTCCGCCTGGGCCGCCGGATGACGCCAGGCGGACATATTTCCCGATGCGCCATGCAATATGGTTCCCAGACGCAATTGTCGATTTTCAGACATAGCTACCCCTTCCCCTGTCATTCGTTAAATGTGTTGTAACGCTTCTTCCGCGAGACGGGCGAAATAGTGCGCCGCGGGCGCAATCAGCCGTTCATCCGGATTAAATGCCGGATGGTGCAAACCATATTCGCTGGCGCTGCCGATGCTGACGAACGCCCCGGGAATATGCTGAAGATAGACCGCAAAATCTTCGCCGCCGAGATGCAGATCGGCATGGTGGGTGCGATACCCGGCCTGGGCTGCCACCTCGCTGGCGAAATCGGCCCAGCGGGCGTCGTTGACCAGCGCCGTCGGGCCGGCGTACCAGAAGACGTCAATCTGCGCGCCAAAGGCGCTGGCGAAACCGGCGGCAATCTCGCTGACCCGGGCCTTGACCCGCTGCTGCACTTCACTGCTGTGGGTGCGCAGCGTCCCCTCCAGCTCGACGCTCTCCGGCAGCACGTTCCAGGTATTGCCTCCCTGGATCCGCGTCACGCTGAGCACCACCGAGTCGAGGGTGTTCACCTCCCGGCTGGCCACGCTCTGCAGCACCGTCACCAGCTGGCTGGCCAGCAGGATCGCATCCCTTCCTTCATGTGGGCGGGCGGCATGCGCCCCCTTCCCGGTCACTTTGAAGACGAAGCGGTCGACGTTGGCGTAGAACGCGCCGCCGCGGGTGGCAAATTCGCCCACCGGCAGGCCGGGCTCATTGTGCATGCCGAAGATCGCCGACACCTCCTCCAGCGCCCCGGCGCGGATCAGGGTTTTCGCCCCGCCAAAATTTTCCTCCGCCGGCTGAAACAGGATCCGCACCCGCCCCGGGAGTTCCGCTTCCCGCTCCTTCAGCAGCAGCGCCGCCCCCAGCATCACGCTGGTGTGAATATCGTGGCCGCAGGCATGCATTACCCCTTGATTCTGCGAGCGGTAAGGCAGACCGGTCGCCTCCTCGATGGGCAACGCGTCGATGTCCGCCCGCAGGGCAATCACCTTGTCGCCGCTGCCGACTTCGGCGACCAGCCCGGTTTTCAGATCGTAGGGCAGCAGGGTCAGCCCGCCGCTCTGCAGCCAGTCGCGGATCCGCGCGGTGGTGGCCACCTCCTGCAGGGAGAGCTCCGGGTTCTGGTGCAGCTCGCGCCGCCAGCTAATCAGTTGTTGTTCAAAGGACATTCAGCACCTCCTTGCCGTAGTGAGCCTGCGCCAGCAGGCGCAGAGAGTGCAGGCGCGCTGGCCCGTCGCTAATGGGGGTATCAATGATGAGTTCATCCAACTGTTCTTCCGCCTGCAGCGCGTCAAGCCGGGCTTTAACCTGTTCGGGAGTACCGGAGATCAGCGAAGATTCACGGCGGGCAATGCGCGTCGGTCGGCTGCCGGCCTGGCGGGCAAAAGCGACGGCCTGCGCCTCACTGCCGACTGTCACCCGCTGGCCGTTCTCCAGCTCGACGCCCCACACCTCGACCTGCTGCGCCAGCGCGGCGGCGGTGGCCGGATCGTCCGCAACCACCACCTGGACGGCGACCATCGCCTCACGCGGGCTGAGCTCGCGCCAGCGGTTGAACACGGCACGGCGCAGCGCGCTGTCGCCATTGAGATGGGCGGCAAAGACAAAGTTCCAGTCAAGGCGGGCGGCCAGTTCAGCACTCTCCAGGCTGGCGCCGAGCAGAAAACCGTCTGCCCGGCGCGGCGGGATCGGCGTGGCGCGTAGGCTCTCCTCTCCCCCGGGCTCAGTCAGCGACAGCCAGTTATCCAGCTGCGCCAGCTGATCGGCAAAGGTCCCTTTCTCCTCTTGATGCAGGCCCTGCTGCAGGGCGCGGGTGGAGAGCGGCAGGCCGCCAGGCGCCTTGCCGACCCCGAGATCGATGCGGCCCGGCGCGAGGGCGGCCAGCAGGTTAAAGTTTTCCGCGACCTTATAGGGGCTATAGTGCTGGAGCATGACGCCGCCGGACCCAAGACGGATCCGCCGGGTGTGGCCCAGCAGCCAGGCGATAACCAGCTCCGGCGAGGGGCTCGCCAGCTGATCGGTATTGTGGTGTTCAGCGACCCAGAAGCGGTGGTAGCCCCAGGCTTCGGCGTGTTGCGCCAGCGTTAATGTACGCGCCAGCGCCTGCGCGGCGGTTTCCCCGGCGGCAAGCGGACTTTTATCCAGAATACTGATTCGATAAGACATTTCGCAGGCTCATATGAAAGTACGTGCCTGCATTATTAAAATCTCTGCTAACTATTGAGAAACAATTAATTCACATGTGTACTGCTGAAAATTAGATATGCCCGGCTGAACGCTGCGCTTCCAGCTCGCGGAGCAGCGCCTCGGCCTGCCGCGGATTGCGCACCCGGACGAAGCGAATATGACGATATTGCGGATCCTGCATATCGGCCAGATAGCGTCGGCGATGCTGCCGCCAGGTTTTCAGCGTCCAGAGGATGATGGATTCCCGGCTGCAGAACGAACGGCGAAAACTCTCGCAGTTGCCCGTGCCCGGCCACAGCTCCTGATGTCGCCACGCCCGGCTCGCCGCCCGCCATACCGCCTGGCGCAGCGTGCGCCAGAAACCATAATCTACCCAGATCACCAAATCCACCGCCCGCCATTTAACGCTGCGGCTGCGATTGTAATTGCCATCCAGCACCCAGCCCGGCGTGGCCGTCGCGGCGGCAATGGCGGCGAAAAATGCCTCATCCGGCGCGCCCTGCCAGTTCGGCCGCCAGTACAGGCGATCGAGTTCGATCCAGGGTAATTCCAGCCTGTGCGCCAGGCGCCGGGCCAAAGTGGATTTGCCTGAGCCGCTGGTGCCGACCACGTTGATATTCATCTCTGTTTCTCCCCGGTTACCAGACTCTGCCTGGCGATACTCTTGGATCATCTTTCGGGCTGCCGTCCCCCCGGTCATGCCGCGCCAGCGAATGTCGGTTCACCTGGCGCTGGCGTTTTTTGGGCCTACTACAATACCTGCCCTGCACAGAGGAATAAATCATCCGCCATAACCATTCTGCTCCACTGCGTCCGGCCATCAGGCTGGCACAATCCTCAGGCCGGGCATACACTCTGCGTACCTGTGAGCAGTATTCATCAATCCGGAAAGATTATGCTAAAAGAGAACGTAAACGATCTGCTCTCCTTTATGGTGGTGGCGCGTGAACGCAGCTTTACCCGCGCGGCGGCCCAGCTTGGCGTGTCGCAGTCGGCGCTCAGCCATGCCATGCGCCATCTCGAAACGCGGCTCGATGTCCGGCTGTTAACCCGCACCACCCGCAGCGTAGTGCCGACCGAAGCGGGCGAGCGACTGATTCAGCGCCTCGGTCCGCATCTGGAAGAGATCGAGCAGGCCCTGGCTGCATTGCGCGACACCCGAGAACGCCCGGCGGGCAACCTGCGCATTACCGCCGGGGAGCATGCCGCCAGCGCGGTACTCTGGCCGGCGCTAAAGCCATTTATGCTGCAATATCCTGATATTAACATCGAAATCACTGTTGATAATGGGCTTACGGATATCGTGGGTGACCGCTTCGACGCCGGGGTGCGTCTCGGCGAACAGGTGGCAAAAGACATGATTGCCGTGCGCATCGCCCCGGATATGCGGATGGCGGTGGTGGGTTCGCCGGCCTATCTGCAGCGGGCCGGTACGCCGCAAACGCCCTGGGATCTTGCCCAACATCGCTGCATCAATCTGCGCCTGCCGACACGAGGGGGACTTTACGCCTGGGAATTTGCCCGCGATGGCCGGGAGATTCAGGTGCGGGTGGAGGGACAGCTGATCCTCAACAGCCTGCCGCAGCGCATCGACGCGGCGGAGGCGGGCCTCGGGCTGGCCTACGTTCCGGATGACTGCGTGGCGGAGGCCTTAGCCAGCGGCCGGCTGGTGCGGGTGCTGGCGGAGTGGACCCCCGCCTTCCCCGGCTACCATCTCTATTACCCCAGCCGGCGCCAGCATACCAGCGCTTTCACGCTGTTACTGGAAACTCTGCGACGCTGATCTCATTGATAAATCTGTCAAATGCTCTCGGTAAATGTTTTAGGTGCGTAACTATTAGGTTACGTGTAGGATTCAGCGCCATGTCTGAGCTTATCTCCTACGTCAGAATGATGAGAAAGCCAGCATAATGTGCCAGCCGTCCTCCATTCCGGCTGCAAACATGGGCATTGACAGGAAACTGATACATCAATGAATACAAAACACGAAAATGCAGCGGAGCATCATGCTGCAAAACGCCACTGGCTTAACTCACATGAAGCGGGTTATCACAAAGCGATGGGCAACCGTCAGGTACAGATGATCGCCATCGGCGGCGCTATCGGTACCGGTTTGTTCCTCGGCGCCGGGGCACGTTTACAAATGGCAGGGCCAGCGCTCGCCCTGGTCTATCTGGTCTGCGGCATCTTCTCCTTCTTTATTCTTCGCGCCCTCGGCGAACTGGTCCTCCACCGCCCCTCGAGCGGCAGCTTCGTCTCTTATGCAAGGGAGTTCCTCGGTGAAAAAGCCGCTTACGTGGCCGGCTGGATGTACTTCGTTAACTGGGCGATGACCGGGATTGTCGATATCACCGCCGTGGCGCTGTATATGCACTACTGGGGCGCGTTTGGCGATGTGCCGCAGTGGGTCTTCGCCCTCGGCGCGCTGGCTATCGTCGGCACCATGAATATGATCGGCGTGAAGTGGTTCGCCGAAATGGAGTTCTGGTTCGCGCTGGTTAAGGTGCTGGCGATCGTCGCCTTTCTCGTGGTCGGCACCATTTTCCTCGGCTCCGGTAAGCCGCTGGACGGCAATGCCACCGGCTTCCATCTGATCACCGATAACGGCGGCTTCTTCCCGCACGGCCTCCTGCCGGCGCTGGTGCTGGTGCAGGGGGTGGTCTTCGCCTTCGCCTCCATCGAGCTGGTGGGGACCGCGGCCGGAGAGTGTAAGGATCCGGAGACAATGGTGCCGAAGGCCATCAACAGCGTGATCTGGCGTATCGGTCTGTTCTATGTCGGTTCGGTAGTGTTGCTGGTGCTGCTTCTGCCGTGGAACGCCTACCAGGCCGGACAGAGCCCGTTCGTTACCTTCTTCTCAAAGCTGGGCGTGCCATATATCGGCAGCGTGATGAACATCGTGGTGTTAACCGCGGCCCTCTCCAGCCTTAACTCGGGTCTCTACAGTACCGGGCGTATTCTGCGCTCGATGTCGATGGGAGGCTCCGCGCCGAAGTTTATGTCGAAGATGAGCCGTCACCACGTCCCTTACGCCGGGATCCTGGCGACGCTGGGGGTATATGTAGTCGGGGTTTTCCTCAACTATCTGGTGCCATCTCAGGTATTTGAGATCGTACTCAACGTCGCCTCGCTGGGGATCATTGCCTCCTGGGGCTTTATCGTGGTGTGTCAGATGCGTCTGCGCAAAGCGATCAAGGAAGGGAAAGCGGCAAAGGTCAGCTTCAGAATGCCGGGGGCGCCGTTCACCTCCTGGCTGACGCTGCTGTTCCTGTTCAGCGTGCTGGTGCTGATGGCCTTCGATTATCCGAA
>NZ_GL882757.1:4538-7694 GCF_000195655.1 Klebsiella sp. MS 92-3 | reverse complement strand
TGTGGCCGGACAAGGTGCGCAGCACCGCCTCCGGGAAAATCCCTCCTATATCACCGTCGATAAATGACTATTGCCTCTCTAACCAACTCACAATAAATGTCGCGATCTGTGGTACATCATTTAAATCCAGCAGCGGAAGTGAGGTCGCGATCGATACATCGCTGGCCACGGCGATGGTATGCTCATCAATTACCAGCTCTTCTACACGATGGCCGCTGTTTTGCCGAAAAAGCAGGATCTTCGGCACGGGTTCATGTTTGAACCCCTCCACTAAAACCAGGTCCAGTTTGCTGGCATCCATTCGACTGACCAGCCACGTGAGATCTAATTCCGGCTTCTCTGGCGTCTCGGTCATCAATGCCCACCGCTGTTCGCTGGCGACAATAGTTTGCGCAGCGCCCGCCTTACGCAGTTCATAGCTATCTTTGCCCGGCTTATCCACGTCCATATCATGATGGGTGTGCTTTATCAGTCCCGGGCGTAATCCTAGAGCGCAAAGCTCAGGGATAAGACGCTTTAATAATGTTGTTTTTCCGGTACCGCTCCATGCGGCGATCGCCAGTAATGGGATCATGATGGCTCCTGCATCTGCTGCAAATCTTCGAGCGTATTTACATTAATGAAAGCAGTTTTCACATCGCTGAAATTCACCGGGCGCCCACCCATTTGTCGCATAAAAACCATCACCCTGCGCTCTCCATGTGCCAGATAAGCCTCCAGTTCAGGAATGATTTGACGATGAACTAATGCAACGGCAGGATGATCCCGTTCGCCGTCATGGGCCCAAACGACCGGTGCGTCCCCTCTCTGCTGGATAAAGCGCTCCACCAAAAAGGACGGAATGAACGGCGTGTCGCAGGGGCAAAAAACAAACCATGGGCTCGCGACCTGCTGCATCACAGCAAGCATTCCGGCCAGCGGCCCCTGATAACCCTCCTGTATGTCTCGAAAGACCGGAAATCCGCTGGCACGCCACTGTTCAAGATGACGATTGGCGCTAATGACTAACTCATCTACCTGCGGGGCTAATGCTTCCGCGACGTGTCGCCAGAGAGGGCGACCATTTAGCGCCTGTAATCCTTTATCAATGCCGCCCATCCGCGTGGCCCTGCCGCCCGCCAGCACGACGCCGGTTATCGCCTCGCTTTGCATATGAATATCGCCTCTTTCATTGTGGGATTGACCCTGTTAACTTGTCCCTATCAAGAGTAAGGAGCATGACCATGAAATGTAAACGTCTGAATGAAGTAATTGAACTCCTCCAGCCAGCCTGGCAAAAAGAGCCTGAACTGAACCTGATGCAATTTTTGCAGAAGCTGGCGAAAGAGGCCGGCTATGATGGCGAACTGAGCGATCTTTCCGACGATATTCTGATCTATCACCTGAAGATGCGCGACTCTTCCAAAGATGCTGTCATCCCGGGTATTCAGAAGGATTATGAAGAGGACTTTAAAACCGCGCTGCTGCGCGCCCGCGGGGTAATAAAAGAGTAAAAGGTTGTAAGCGCTACCGCGTAAAGTGCAATGAGATGATATCCTGAACTATTCGTACGATTATCGGATGTCAGGATGCACGATAAGGCTTTTACTTTTCAGACGCTTCGCCCGGATACCATTATCGATGGGTTATTCGATCTGGGTATGCGGGTGGACTCCGGTCTCACCCCGCTAAACAGCTATGAGAACCGCGTTTATCAGTTCCAGGACGAAGAGCGCCATCGCTATGTGGTAAAGTTCTATCGTCCTGAGCGCTGGTCCGCAGAACAGATCCTTGAAGAACACCAGTTTGCGCTTCAGCTTGTAGAAGATGAAGTGCCCGTTGCTGCGCCGCTCTTATTTAATGACAGCACGCTTCATCAGCATCAGGGATTCTACTTTGCCGTTTTCCCAAGCCTTGGCGGTCGTCAGTTCGAAGCGGATAACCTTGATCAGATGGAATGGGTTGGCCGCTATCTGGGGCGCCTGCACCAGACGGGCTGCAAACAGCGCTTTACTGCCCGCCCGGAAATTGGCGTGCAGGAGTACCTGCTGGAACCGCGTCAGGTGTTTGAGCAGGCGACGCTGATCCCCTCTGGCCTGAAGGCCGATTTCCTGAAGGCGACCGATAAACTCATTGCTGCCGTCATGGAGCAATGGCACGGCCGCGGGAACACGTTGCGCCTGCACGGTGACTGCCATGCCGGTAATATCCTCTGGCGCGACGGACCACTGTTTGTCGACTTAGACGATGCGCGCACCGGCCCGGCGATTCAGGATCTGTGGATGCTGCTCAACGGCGATAAGGCTGAACAGCGTATGCAGCTGGAGACTATTGTCGAGGCCTATGAGGAATTCAGCCCCTTTAACAGCGATGAAATCGCGCTGATTGAACCTTTACGCGCTATGCGACTGGTTTATTATCTGGCGTGGTTGCTCAGACGCTGGGACGATCCCGCTTTCCCGGTCAATTTCCCCTGGTTAACCGGGGAGGATTACTGGCGGGGGCAGACGTCGACTTTTCTTGAGCAGGTGAAGGTTCTACAGGAACCCCCGCTTCAGTTAACGCCAATGTATTAATGTGATATATCCAGGAGAGAGTAAATCATGAAAAAAGTTTGGCTGGCGCTGGCTGGTATGATTCTGGCTTTTAGTGCATCCGCTGCCCAGATCACCGACGGCAAGCAGTACATCACCCTTGATAAGCCGATTGCTGGCGAGCCGCAGGTGCTCGAGTTCTTTTCGTTCTACTGCCCGCACTGCTACCAGTTTGAAGAAGTGCTGCATGTCTCTGACAATGTGCGCCAGAAACTGCCGGAAGGCACTAAAATGACCAAATACCACGTTGAGTTCCTGGGTCCGCTGGGCAAGGATCTGACGCAGGCATGGGCGGTGGCCATCGCGCTGGGCGTTGAAGACAAAATTACTGCGCCGATGTTCGAAGCCGTGCAGAAAAACCAGACTGTGCAGAGTGTGGCTGACATTCGTAAAGTGTTTGTCGACGCTGGCGTGAAAGGGGAAGACTACGATGCCGCATGGAATAGCTTCGTGGTGAAATCTCTGGTCGCTCAGCAAGAGAAAGCGGCAGCCGATCTGCAGCTGCAGGGCGTACCGGCTATGTATGTTAATGGTAAATACCAGCTGAATCCGCAGGGGATGGACACCAGCAATATGGATGTCT
>NZ_GL882757.1:0-4374 GCF_000195655.1 Klebsiella sp. MS 92-3 | reverse complement strand
GTTACTTTATCTGTTTTGCAATAGCTACCGCTATTTGTCCCTCATGATGTCAGTCAACTGACGGTCTTTCTCTTCCCATAGGCCATTCAGCCAGCGCTGGAAGCTGCGCTTAAAGTTCTTATCGTTAACGTAATCGCCGTGCAGCTCTTCGCCAATAGGGACCAGATTGATACGGACCACGATGCGCGTCAGGCGGCCGCTTAACATATCGTAAAATGGTCTTGTATGATTATCCGGGTAGCACAGCGTGACGTTCAGCAGTTTATCGAACTGCGAACCGAGTACGTTGAGCGCCATGGCGATACCAGCGGCTTTCGGCGGTAACAGGTTGTGGTAAGGAGAGCGCGTTTCGCGCTTTTTTTCTTCGGTAAAACGCGAGCCTTCCACAAAATTGACGATAGTCGTCGGATGCGCGCGAAATTTTTCACACGAACGGCGGGTGGTTTCGACATCTTTACCGCGGCGCTCCGGGTGACGAATAAGATAGCTGCGCGAGTAGCGGCGCATAAAAGGCATATCCAGCGCCCAGCAGGCGAGGCCAATGAAGGGTACCCACGCCAGCTGTTGTTTAAGGAAGTACTTATTCATCGGAATATGCTTGCGGAACAGCACGCACAGCACCACGATGTCTGCCCAGCTGTGGTGGTTGCTGATCAGCAGATACCAGTTCTTTTTGTTCAGGCCTTCCAGACCCTGGACGTCCCATTTTAGCCAGGGATTGAGATGCAACAGCAGCGCCAGCCCTTCGCACCAGCAGTACATCATAAAATTGCAAAAAACGGATATAGAGCGCCATACCGCTGGAATGGGGACCAGCAGTTTAATCAGCCCGGCGACGATGATCGGTACAGAGCAGATAATGGTGACTAAGATGGTTAAGGCGATACTCAGCGGAAGTGTTATCGCAGCGAGTAATCTCGACATAGTTAGTTTATTCAGAAAGTTAGGCTGACAAAGAGCGCCTTTAAGCTGCGCAAGAGGCTGATTTTACCAGAAAACGCGGCAAATGACGGGTCTTACCAGAACAGAAAAAAACAAGGATCTTCTATCCACATGGAAGATTAGGTCATCAAATTAATGCCAGGATCGTTGATCTGTTTTTAAGTGGTTGATAAATAGCAAATAATACTATTTATTCATTTATTTTCAGGGGCGGATAAGCTGACGTTGTAAAACTATACACAAAGTTATCCACAAGCTAAGTTGTCGCGCGATCGCGACGATCGTTGAATCTTTTCCGCGAATTGCGGGAAAAATTCAGGATTTCATGCCCGTCTGTGGCATCCTTTATCCATAATCTGATAAACAGGCACGGAAATTATGGTTCAGATCCCAGAAAACCCTCTCATCCTCGTTGACGGCTCCTCCTATCTTTATCGGGCGTATCATGCGTTTCCGCCGCTGACTAACAGCGCAGGGGAGCCCACCGGGGCTATGTACGGCGTACTGAATATGCTGCGCAGTTTGATACTGCAGTATCAACCGACTCATGCCGTCGTGGTCTTTGATGCGAAAGGGAAAACCTTCCGTGATGAATTGTTCGAGCATTACAAATCTCACCGCCCGCCGATGCCGGACGATCTGCGCGCGCAGATTGAGCCGTTGCATAAGATGGTGAAAGCGATGGGGCTGCCGCTGATGGCAGTCCCGGGCGTCGAAGCTGACGATGTGATTGGCACCCTGGCGCGGGAAGCGGAAAGGGCAGGTCGCCCAGTCCTGATCAGCACCGGTGATAAAGACATGGCCCAGCTGGTGACGCCGGGCATCACCCTGATCAATACCATGACCAACACTATCCTCGGACCGGATGAGGTGGTTACTAAGTACGGCGTCCCGCCGGAGCTGATTATTGATTTCCTGGCGCTGATGGGCGACTCCTCGGATAACATTCCCGGCGTGCCGGGCGTGGGCGAAAAGACCGCTCAGGCGCTGCTGCAAGGCCTCGGCGGCCTTGATACGCTGTATGCGGAACCGGAGAAGATCGCTGAACTGAGCTTCCGCGGCGCGAAAACGATGGCGGCGAAGCTCGAGCAGAACAAGGACGTGGCTTATCTCTCTTATCAGCTGGCGACCATCAAAACCGACGTCGAGCTGGAGCTCACCTGCGAAGAGCTGCAGGTGCAGCCGCCGGCGGCAGACGATCTGCTGGCGCTGTTCAGACAGTATGAGTTTAAGCGCTGGACTACCGACGTTGAGGCCGGAAAATGGCTGCAGGCTAAGGGGGGCAAACCGGCTGCGAAACCTGCAGTGCCTGCAGCAGCGGCAGAAGCGGAAGAAGAGGTTGAAGCCGCTACTGCACTTTCAGCAGAGCATTATGTCACTATCCTTGATGAGGCTACGCTGCTCACCTGGATCGATAAGCTGAAGCAGGCGCCGCTCTTTGCCTTTGATACGGAAACCGACAGCCTGGATAACATCTCCGCCAACATGGTTGGTCTTTCATTCGCTGTTGAGCCGGGCGTGGCCGCCTATGTCCCGGTAGCGCATGATTACCTTGATGCGCCGGATCAGATCCCGCGCGAGCGCGTGCTGACGCTGCTTAAACCGCTGCTGGAGGATGAGAAGGTGCTCAAGGTCGGGCAAAATCTCAAATACGATCGCGGCATTTTGGCTAATTACGACATTGAGCTGCGCGGGATTGCGTTCGATACCATGCTCGAGTCTTACATTCTCGACAGCGTGGCGGGCCGCCACGATATGGACAGTCTTTCCGACCGCTGGCTGAAACATAAAACCATTACCTTCGAAGAGATCGCTGGCAAGGGTAAGAATCAGCTCACCTTTAATCAGATTGCGCTGGAAGAGGCTGGTCGCTACGCGGCGGAAGATGCCGACGTTACGCTCCAGCTGCATCTGAAGATGTGGCCGAAGCTACAGCAGCATGAAGGCCCGCTGAATATCTTCCAGCATATTGAAATGCCGCTGGTGCCGGTGCTGTCTCGCGTTGAGCGCAACGGCGTTAAAATCGACCCCGCCGTGCTGCATGCGCACTCGCAGGAAATTGCCCAGCGCCTGGTTGAGCTGGAGCAGCGGGCACATGAGATCGCCGGGGAAGCGTTTAATCTCTCCTCCACCAAACAGCTGCAAACGATCCTGTTTGAAAAACAGGGTATCAAGCCGCTGAAGAAGACGCCGGGCGGTGCGCCGTCCACCTCTGAAGAGGTGCTGGAAGAGCTGGCGCTCGATTATCCGTTGCCGAAAGTGATTCTGGAGTATCGTGGGCTGGCGAAGCTGAAGTCGACCTATACCGATAAGCTGCCGCTGATGATTAACCCCAAAACGGGCCGCGTGCATACCTCCTATCATCAGGCGGTCACCGCCACCGGCCGTTTGTCGTCTACCGATCCAAACCTGCAAAACATTCCGGTGCGTAACGAAGAAGGGCGCCGTATTCGCCAGGCGTTTATCGCGCCGGAAGATTACGTCATTGTCTCGGCGGACTACTCGCAAATCGAGCTGCGCATTATGGCGCACCTGTCGCGGGATAAAGGCCTGCTGACCGCCTTCGCGGAAGGGAAGGATATTCACCGGGCGACGGCGGCTGAAGTATTTGGCTTACCGCTGGACAGCGTCAGCAGCGAACAGCGGCGCAGTGCGAAAGCCATCAACTTCGGTCTGATCTACGGCATGAGCGCCTTTGGCCTGGCCCGCCAGCTGAACATCCCGCGTAAAGAAGCGCAGAAGTACATGGATCTTTATTTCGAACGTTATCCGGGCGTCCTGGAGTATATGGAGCGCACCCGCGCACAGGCGAAGGAGCAAGGGTATGTTGAAACGCTGGATGGCCGTCGACTCTATTTGCCGGATATCAAGTCCAGCAATGGCGCTCGTCGTGCCGGCGCGGAGCGTGCGGCGATTAACGCCCCGATGCAGGGGACGGCTGCGGATATTATCAAGCGGGCGATGATTGCCGTTGATGAATGGCTGCGGAGCGAGAAACCTCGCGTGCGGATGATCATGCAGGTTCACGATGAACTGGTCTTTGAAGTGCATAAGGATGAGCTCGATGCCGTATCGAAAAAGATCCACGAACTGATGGAGAACAGCACTACGCTGGCGGTACCGTTGCTGGTGGAAGTGGGCAGCGGCGAAAACTGGGATCAAGCGCACTAAGTATACAAAGCGCAACGCGATTTTCTGTAAGTAAGCAACATAACTTATAGAGTTTTGTGAGGATCATTTGAATTTGCTATGTAAATAGTGAAAAAAAACTACAAAAAATGCTTTATCCGTGAGCGAAAGAAGAGTAAAGTTATTCGCGTAGGGTACAGAGGTAAGATGTTCTATCTTTCAGACCTTTTACTTCACGTAATCGGATTTGGCTGAATATTTTAGCGCGGCATCTGGAACTGGGAACCCAGTTTGTGCGCCATC
>NZ_GL882756.1:22450-36135 GCF_000195655.1 Klebsiella sp. MS 92-3 | reverse complement strand
CCCCGGGTGGCCGGATTTGGCTTTCTGTACCGCGTCCATGCTCAGGGCGCGCAGCGCGTTGGCGCATTGGCAGCGAATGGTTTTTGTCGTCTTCATCAGTCTTTATCCCTGCGGCTTACAGCATCTGCTGAATCTGTTGTTCCAGTTTCACCTGATCGACAGCAAACAGTCGGATCCCTTCCGCTAGTTTTTCCACTGCCATGGGATCCTGATGATGCTGCCAGAGGAACTCCGCCTGCGTCATCGGGCTGGGACGGGTTTCCGTCACGCAGCCGGGGGTCAACTGGCGGGTCAACACTCCTTCGCTGGCCGCCAGCTCGTCCAGCAGTGCCGGAGAGATAGTCAGGCGATCGCAGCCCGCCAGCGCCTGGATCTGCTCAATTCGACGGAAGCTGGCACCCATTACCACCGTGTCATAGCCATGGGATTTGTAATACTGATAAATCTGGCGCACGGAGACCACCCCCGGGTCGCTGTCCACCTGATAGGCTGACTGCGGCTGGTGCTTCTGATACCAGTCGTAGATGCGGCCCACAAAGGGCGAGATGAGAAAGACGCCCGCTTCGGCGCACGCCCGGGCCTGAGCGAAAGAGAACAGCAGCGTCAGGTTGCAGTTTATACCGCTCTGCTCCAGCTCTTCGGCAGCGCGAATGCCCTCCCAGGTGGCGGCGAGCTTAATTAAAATCCGCTCGGGACCAATGCCATTTTTTTCATATAACTGGATGAGCTTGCGCGCCTTCGCGACGCACATCCCGCGATCCCAGGCAAAGCGGGCATCCACTTCGGTGGAGATACGCCCGGGCACATGGCGCAGCACCTCGCTGCCGATATCCACTGCCACCTGATCGCAGGCGTTAATCAATTGCGTTTCTGCGCTGCCTCCCTGGCGGCGTGCCTTGCCAATCGCATCGGCAATCAGCGGCTGATACTGCGGCAGCTGCGCGGCCTTCAGCACCAGCGAGGGGTTGGTGGTCGCATCCTGGGGTGCAAACTTTTTAATCGATTCAATATCGCCGGTATCAGCAACAACCGTGGTGTATTTTTTCAGTTCGTCTAACTGGCTCATCATCTGTTCCTTATCTTACGACTGCGGAGATTAATCTCTGGCATGCTGGTGTTCGTAATAATCAATACGTTCCACTTTGGGCGCGGATCCGCCGCCTTCATATTCGGACTCAAGCCACGCCTGAATAATTTTTTTGCCCAGCTCAGCGCCAATCACCCGCGCGCCAAGGGTAATAATCTGCGCGTTGTTACTTTTACGCGCTCGCTCGGCGGAGAAGGTATCGTGACACTGTGCGGCGCGGACCCCGGGGACTTTATTGGCCACAATACTCATCCCAATGCCGGTACCGCAGATCAGGATCCCACGCTCGTGTTCGCCCTGTTTAATCGACATCGCCACCGCATGGGCAACATCCGGATAAACGGTACTCCCCTGGCGTTTATCGCTGCTGTAATCCGCGACGTTAATTCCCAACCCATTCAAATAAGCGACGATGGAATCGCGAAAAGCATAGGCGGCATCATCCGCACCAATAGCGATTGTTTTCATGGTTATTTCCTTAATTTAACAGTACGTCTTAATGACAATTCGGGTAAAACGAAATTTGGTCGCCAGGCTGAATAATTTGTGGTGGTTCGCCGTAAAGGTGTACCGTCCCGGGTAATTCAGCGATATCTGCGCCATCAAAATTTAGCGTGATATGGCCAAGCTGTCGTAAATTTGCCGTTGCCACACGGCCTACCGCGGTCACCCGATAATTTTTATCATTTAATTTCATTTGCTGACCAGGCGATAACTCGGCGGTCAGTTCGCTGGCCTGGTGTACAGCGCAATAACTCGCAATATTGTCGGGAACGGCATCGGAGAATAAAATAAGCCGCAGCTCCCGCAGAGAGTACTCAACATATTCCCCGACGGCGGTAATCCGTAATGAATACAACGGCACGCTCATACTATTTGTGTCCTTTGGCGGCAGGGGAAGATAATGTCACGCTCTCTTCACTTTTCACCTCTTTCAGCGGTTCAGCGGCTGGCGCACGCTTTTTCAGCCGTTTATCAAACCAGGCGACCAGTATCGGCGCGGTGATCATGGTGATAATGCTCGCCGTCGCCAGCTGCGCGGTAGCGGCATCCACGTACATCGCCAGCGAATGATCCGCCTGGGCAACCATCGCCGGCGTCAGCGCCGAGCTGGCGGCGGTGGTTCCCAGCGCGGCGCCCAGCGCGCTTTTCTTCTTCAAAAACAGGTTGTAGATAAAGTAGAACACAATCCCGGTTAGCGCGGAGATAATCCCCAACAGGATCCCGGACAGCCCGGCGGTGAACACCGTATTGATACTGGAGTTGGCGCCGATGGCGAACGACATAATAATGATCACCAGCGGCTGCGCCGCAGCGCATAACTGTTTAAAGCGTTCGTCCAGATTGCCCCACAGCATGCCAATCAGCAGTGGGATCAGCATCGACAGCAGCGCGGCGAAGGGAATATTGGCCAGGCCGCTGACGCCCAGCACCATCATGGTAACAAACGGACCATCCTTGATGCAGAATACGGAGATCGCCCCGGCATCACTGGCATCGCCATAGTTGCTGCACAATGCGATATAGAGGGAGCTGTTCGAGCTGGTCAGGCAGGCAATCAGCGCCAGGGTCGATATTCCGAGAAAACCGCTCGGGCCAAACAACGTTCCCGCAACCCATACCGCCAGTGCCCCGGCCAGACATTTGAGAAACAGCAGCACGGCGCCTTTATAGAGCGGCAACCCGGCCTGACGGATATTGATCGAGGTTCCGCAAATGAGCAAAAATATGCCCATCATGGCGCTGGAACCGACTTTAAATAAGGCGGTGGTCGGGCCGCCAATGCTGAGCACCTGGGGCGCGAAAGTATTAATTAATATAGCCACCAGCAGTGGAATAATAATTAACCCACCGGGCACCTTATTCATTTTATCAAGTATATTAATATTCATAGGGTAACTCTTAAATTAAGATTTAACAGAGATAACGACGCAATACTACCCTGACGACCATTACGTCGTTTATTAGTTATTAGATTACTGGGTTATTGCTGTGCTTCCTGATAAATTCGGTCAACAATGATGCTAATAATATCTTCCGGTCCGGTTAGCCCTCCTTTCCCGACGCAAATTAAGCCGGCATAATCGCCGCCAATGATCCGCACCATATCGGTTTGCGGGATGACATAGTCAATCATTTCTATTCCGGTGGCGCCCAGCTCTTTTAGTACATTGACCATGGTGTCACCACCGGTCATATACAATCCTTTAATTTCACCCGACGCACAGTTAAGCACCTCGCGCACAATACTGCCCAATCCGTGGTTAATATTTTGCGCAGCCTCACCGTGGGCCAGACCAAATCGCTGCTCCTCTTCCTGAAGGTTTAGCAACCGCCCGGTCAAGGCGGACTCAAAAACAAAGAGCGCGTTGTGCTGCGCCGGAACGCACTGTCGGGCATGCTGCACCACGCGATTGACTTCAATCTCAGCGGCGTTTTTCCGGTCAACCAACAGCTCGGCATCCACCGGGATATGGCAGACCCGGGCATCATTAGCGATCAAATACTGGAGCTGTTTTTTGGTTACTGGCGTTGCGCTGCCGGCAACGATCAAAATCGAGCCGCGCTGGCCGTCCGCTGTCAGGCTCGCGGGCGCGCTGCTCCGCGCTTCGCGCATCAGGCCGCGACGAACCGCCAGCCGTTCGGTAAAGGGCCCCGGATCGACGGCCAGCACGTTCCAGTTCAGGGACACTACCGCCCCGGCGATGGCATCGACATCGTCGACGGTTATCGCATCGACCACTATCACCCGCACGCCGCGCTGTTGTTGTTCCTGTAAATCCTGCTGGATTTGCCCTTCGCCTTTCATCACCGATGTCAGCGCGATATGCCCGACCTGATGATGGGTCTGCGCCGCCAACAGTCCCGGCACCCACGACTCGGTGACCGGGGTACGTACATCGCGAGCCACATCGGTCCGCGACAGGGCTACCGAATCAATCACCGAGTAACCGCCGACGAGAATACGCCGTGACTGCGGCATCGCCGGCACCACAACCGCCACCGTCTCCTGCGGCAGTTGTTCCAGCATGGCGTCGATTTCAAATCCGATGCCGCCGCGCAGCGTGGTATCAATCCGCTTGGTGAAGTAATGCGCGCCGCGAGCCTGCAGCTGTTTCACCGCAGCGCTCACTTTGTGCTGGGCCTCCGCTTTCGGCAATGGGCGGCTGTCGCTGCTGACCACCATCGCCGGATACTCTACCTCATTGCGGGCGAAGGATTCGGTATCGAAAAACGCGGCGGTTTTTAAACCACTGCGCGCCAGCAGCACCCCGACGGTAGTTGCCCCGGTCAGATCGTCAGCCACGATCCCAAGCTTTCCGCCTTCCCCTTGCGGCCAGACCATCTCAATGCAGGCTGGCGTCACGCCGGAGACGTAGATCCCTTCGTGTATAAATTCCGCCAGCGGGCCGCTTTTACCGGTGGGATGCAGGTTAATGGTGGGAATTCCCCGCTTCGGATAGAGTCCGCAGCGCAACGTGCCGCCGCAGTCGATGACCATTAAACCAATCTCTTCCGCCGGCGGTTCGCCATTCTTGAATACATCAATGGAAGGCCAGCCGGTCAGTTCGCTCAGGCGGTCGACGACCGGGGGACGGATCCCCCCGGTGATGTACGCAATCTTTTTCCCCTGACCTGGCGTGATAGTCAGCGGCCCGCCCCAGCCCTTACAGCCCTTGCTAATCAACAGATGTTTTTCCATTTCTCTGTCCTCGTGATTCGCATGAACCTCAGCGATTATTGATGCTTCATTTTCCAGTAACGGGCCGCCACCAGCGTCGACTCCAGCATACTGACGGTCCCCGCCTTACCGGTACCGGCGATATCAAACGCTGTCCCATGGTCGACGGAGCTGCGCATAAACGGCAGGCCGAAGGTAATGGTGATCGAACGTTCAAAGTCGAGGGTTTTGCAGGCAATATGCCCCTGATCGTGATACAGCGAGAGAATGGCGTCGTAGCGCCCCTGTTTGCCGAGATGGAACACGGAATCGGCCGGAACCGGCCCGATAGCGTTGATCCCCATCTCCTGGGCCGCTTTCACCGCCGGGATCAGATTGTCAGCCTCTTCGTGACCAAACAGACCATTGTCGGAACCATGCGGGTTCAGGGCGGCCACGGCAATGCGCGGATTTTTGATGTTCAGGGCGGTAAATTCATGGTGGATCTGCTGAACGCAGGCCAGCACTCGCGCTTTGTTGGCATAGTCACAGGCTGCTTTTAGCGCCATATGACGGCTCACGAAGAAGACGCGCAGGTTGTGGACGTGGAACATGGTCAGACCGTAATCAGATTGGGTTTCCACCTGATAGATTTCGGTATGGCCCGGGAGCTTACATCCTGCCAGCTTGATGGCTTCCTTATGAATTGGTGCAGTAGAGACCACGTCGATCAGCCCCGCTTTACCCAGCTCGATCGACTTCATCACATAGTCCAGCGACATTTGCCCCGCCAGTTTCTGCACCTTGCCCCATTCGATACTGTCGCAATCGTAGTCGCCAGTTTCCAGAACATCCAACGTCCCCCAGCTAAAACGGGCCTCCTGCGGATGGGCAATTTTATGGATAGCAAAATCGCAGCCCATGATTTTCATCGCCCGGCTGATAATCGGTACCGAGCCGATCAGGAACGGTTTGCACTCGTCATACACGCTTTTGTCCATCATGGTGGCCACGGTGATCTCCGGGCCGATCCCTGCCGGATCGCCAATGGTAATCGCCACAACGGGTTTTTTCTCTGCTGACATCATGCGCCTCTCATTTTTTCAGTTGATTGTTCATATGTTCAATACCAAATCATATGCTCAAAACATTACCTGATGAATGAGCCGCCATGAGTGATGAAGATCACATAAAAAAATTCATAGATTTTTTTCATCGAAAAATGTGATCTAACATATGTTCATACAGTGATAAAAAGTTCAACCTCAATACAGGGTATGGCCCCGTTTCTGGCAAGTATTTGATTTTATTAAGAGGAGAAGCAATGATGACCCCGATATGGTTAGGAACCAGCTGGAAAATGAACAAGCCGCTGTCCCAGGCCATGGCCTGGTGCGAAACGCTGGCAGCGCGGATGCCGGAGGGCTGTCACCCTGCTATTCAGCCCTTCGTCATTCCCCCCTTCACCGCGATCCAACCCGTCAGCCATTTTCTGCAAACGCATCAGTTACCGCTTCTGACCGGCGCGCAGAATATGCATGAAGCGGATCAGGGCGCCTGGACCGGGGAAATCTCGGCGGCCATGTTGGCAGAAACCGGCGCCACACTTGTTGAGCTGGGACATTCAGAACGACGCGCCGCCTTTAATGAAAGCGATGCCGCGATTAATCGAAAAGTGCATAGCGCCTTAGGTCATGGCCTGCGCCCGCTGATCTGTATTGGCGATAGCGCCGAGGAGAAACGCTGGCAGGTGTCGCGTGAAAGCGTGGTGCGGCAGATGAAGATCGCCCTGTATGGCCTGAGCCACCAGCAGGCGCTGCGGACCCTGATTGCGTATGAACCGGTGTGGGCCATTGGCGAACATGGTACGCCCGCCTCACCGCAGGAGGCGGGTGTCATTCATCAGGCGCTACGTCAGGCGCTTTGCGAGCGGTTTGGTCACGAGACGGGAACCCGTATCCCGCTGCTCTATGGCGGCAGCGTAACGCTGCAAAACGCGGTGGAATTGCTGCGCCAGCAGGAGATCAATGGGTTGTTTATCGGCCGCGCGGCCTGGGACGCGCAAGGCTATTGCGACATTGTTCAACGCGTTACACAGGAATTTATTTTGCAGGCGCAGTAATATAAAAGGGACACCAGAGATGGAAATTCCAGGCCATGATTGAACAAGACTCAGATTACGCCCTGCTCACTGAAATTGCGGTGGCTTATTACGATCAGGAACAAACGCAGGAAGAGATCGCCAAACGATTCGGCATTTCGCGTATCAAAGTCGGGCGCCTGCTGAAAAAAGCGCGCCAGGAAGGGATTGTTGAGATCAGCGTCAAATACCATCCGGTCTTCAGCTCCCAGATTGAGCAGCAGTTTATTTCGCACTTTGGCATTAAGCGCGCGCTAATTGCCCTGGATCACCATGATGAAGATGAACAGCGCCAGCAGGTGGCGGCCCTGGTCAGTAACTACCTTGCCGGGGTGTTAAAAAACGATATGACGGTCACCGTTGGTCAGGGGCGCAATGTGGCCGCGGTGGCGAATCACGTTGGCGTGTTTCCTGAGCGCCACTGCCGCTTTATCTGCGGCATCGGCGGAACCAAGCGTGACAATCAGCTGATTGACGCCGACCACATCAGCCGGAATCTGGCGCGCAAATTTAACGGCTTCAGCGAAACGCTTTACGCCCCGGCCTATGTGGAAACCCCGGAGCTGCGCGCGGCCTTTATGCAAAACCGCCTGATTAAGGCCACGCTCGAACAGGCCAGCAAAGCTGACGTGGCGATCATCGGCCTCGGCGATATGAATGAAAACAGCTTTATGGTGCAGCTCGGCTGGTTTACGCCGCAGGAAATTGCCACTGCGCGTCAGGAACAGGGGGTGGTGGGCGATCTGGCGGGGTACAGCTTTTTCAATATTCAGGGCAAACCCGTCGATACGGTGATGAATGACCGGGTCATTGGCTTAAGTCTCGAACAGCTGCGGGCCATTCCCTGCGTCATCGCTATCGCCTCCGAAAGTACGAAAGCGACGGCGATCCTGGGGGCATTACGCACCGGGGTTATCGATGTGCTGGCTACCAGCGCCTCGAACGCCCGTTCGGTCATTAATATGCAAAAGGCGCTATAAATAAGCCACGGCGCAGGCGGCGGATCAGCGTTGACCGCCGTCGCGCTGGCCTTTGCCCTTCCCTTTTTCGGCTCGCCGCTGCACAAAATCTTCAATGATGCCGACAACCCAGTTGAGAGGTTTCCACAGCACCACCAGCAGCAGCAACGGGCCGTATATTCGCACACCGCCCGTCGCGACCTGACCGGTCAACAGCAGGGCTAAGATATCCAGCAGCAGGCACAATGCGCTGCCAGTGCCGAGGAACAGACATAGCAGGAAGAGGATCGGTCGGCTATCGGCGTGTAGCGGTAAAGCGCGCTGGCTCCAGACGCCAACGATAATGGCCGCGATCAACATGATCGCTTCGATAACCAGCGGATTATGCATGGTCTGACTCCTGTCATGACGTGACATCCTTGTCAGCAGCGCTGCCGGCGGCCGTGGGCTGCGCCCTGGCTACCGGCAGGCGGCTTCAGTTTACAGCGCGTTTTCCTGCAGCAGCTTATCGATAAAGGCGGGTACCACTTCGCTTGCCAGCCCGTAGTGCTTCTCGGCAAACTCGCTGCCCACCTGGCTGGGCTCCAGGTTCAGTTCAACGGTATGGGCGCCGTGCAGTCGCGCCTCGTGCACAAAGCCAGCCGCCGGATAGACATGGCCGGAGGTGCCGATGGCGATAAAAATATCTGCGTCGGCCAGCGCGCTGTAGATCTCATCCATCCCCAGCGGCATTTCGCCAAACCAGACCACGTGCGGACGCAGCGCCGCCGGGAACTGGCAGCAGTGGCACTTGTCCTCGGCGGTGACGTCGCCGGTCCACTCCAGCACCTGGCCGCTCCACGAACAGCGCACCTTTAGCAGCTCGCCGTGCATATGGATCACCCGGCGGTTGCCGGCGCGCTCGTGCAGATTATCAATATTCTGGGTGACCAGCAGAAAATGGTCGCCCAGCAGATCCTCCAGACGCGCCAGCGCCAGATGCGCCGCGTTCGGCGCGATTTCCGGACTCTGCAGCTGACGACGACGGGCGTTGTAGAACGCCTGCACCAGCGCCGGATCGCGGGCGAAGCCTTCCGGCGTCGCCACATCTTCCACCCGATGCTCTTCCCACAGGCCATCGGCCGCGCGGAAGGTTTTGATCCCCGACTCTGCCGAGATGCCCGCGCCGGTTAACACCACCACTCTCGGTTTTGCCATCGCTTCAGGCTTCATCCTGTCCTCCCTAAAGAAAATCCGCTGACGCAGACGGTCACGCAACCGACGTTTATTGCGACGAAAACGGCTCAATCGATGTAAACGGCGCGACTGCATAGCTACCTCTGTGATTAATGGGTCAGGTGAAGGAAGGCCGCACCGCGCATTCCCCCGGCATCGCCGTGGCGCGCGCGCTCAATGCGCGGAACCCTGGCGACCGGCAGAAGATGGCGCGGCAATCGTTGCGCCAGCCCTTCGCTAATGGCCGTAAAGTTAGATAATCCACCGCCGAGCACCAGCAAATCCGGGTCGACAATGGTCAGTATATTCCCCAGACACACCGCCAGCAGATCGAGATAGCGCTCAACGTGCGCCTGCGCGCGCGGATCGTGCTGCTGCCACTGCGCCACAATCTCCGGCGAGGAGAGCGGTTGCTGATAAAAATGTTCGTACAGCCAGGCGAAACCGCGACCGGAGAGATAATTTTCAATACAGCCCAGCTGGCCGCAGCCGCAGCGCAGCAGCGGAAAATCGCGCCCAACCACCTCCAGGGCATCCACCGGCAGGCGAATATGACCGAACTCGCCGGTGATATAGCTATGGCCGGTAATCGATTTACCGTTCAACACCAGGCCGCCGCCCACGCCGGTGCCGAGGATCAATCCCATCACCAGCGGGTATTGCGTAAACTCATCGTCCCACGCTTCCGACAGCGCGAAACAGTTGGCGTCATTATCGAGACGCACATCGCGCCCCACCCGCGCGCTGAGGTCAGCGCGCAGCGGCCGGCCGCTGGCGGCTGGCACGTTAGCGGCATACAGCGTGCCGTCCGCCGTTTCCGGCATTCCCGGAATACCGATCCCGACCGAACCCTGCTGGTCGAAGCGCTCATCGGCCTCGCGGACCAGCGCCTCTACCGCCTGGAGAAAATCCTCATAACTACTTTTCGGCGTGGCGACGCGTTTTTCCCACTGCAGTCGCCGCTCCTGATTAAATACGCCCAGCGCTATCTTGCTGCCGCCAATGTCAAATCCATAATACATTTCAGCAATTCCTCTTGTGTCGTCAGCCAGGCCGACGATGACGATAAATTACTGGCCACTCAGCACCCTCGCCGGGTCGATGCGGCTGGCGCGGCGGGCGGGATACCAGCTGGCCAGCAAACTCAGCAACAGTGCTGTCACCAGCACATAAAAGACGTCCAGCCAGTGCAATTCTGACGGCAGGAAGTCAATAAAATAGATGTCGCCGGAGAGGAATTTATGCCCAATCAGGTATTCGATGCCGTTGATGATCGACGTCAGGTTCAACGCGCAGATCACGCCGATCACCACCCCAAACAGGCTGCCTACCGATCCGGCTAATAAACCATACCACACGAAAATCGCGCGAATTAAGCCGTCTTTTGCGCCAAGCGTGCGCAGCACCGCAATATCGCCGCTTTTGTCTTTGACCGCCATCACCAGCGTCGAGACGATGTTAAAGCAGGCCACGCCGATCACCAGCACCATCGCCAGGTACATAATGGCGCGGATCATCTGGATGTCGCGATACATATAGCCATAGGTGCCGATCCAGCTCTTGATGTAGACGTAGCTGTTGGTCACCTCGCCGGCGTCGCGTACCAGCTTGTTAGCATGGAAAACGTCGGTGACCTTGATGGCGATGCCGGTCACGCTGCCGCCCATCTCCAGGTACTGCTGCGCATCCTGCATCGGGATCATGGCAAAACTATGATCGAGCTGGCCGCTCAGCTGTAAAATTCCGGTCACATGCAGCCTGACGCGTTTTGGCTGCAGCAGCTGATGGTCGGCGTCGGCATTAGGGATCATGATCGACACCCAGTCCCCCTGCTTCACGTGCAGGGCATCGGCGACCCCTTTGCCCAGGATCACTTGCTGTTCGCCAGCCTTGAATCCGGCCCACGCGTTATTCTGCACAAAGGTAGGCAGCGCGCTGAGCTGGCTCTCCTGCTGCGGGTCGACGCCTTTCACCTGGATGGCGCGCATATTGCTGCCGCTCTCCACCAGGCCGGTGAAGTTAATATAGGGCGCTGCCGCGACAATCCCCTTCACCTTCTGCACCTTCGCCAGCGCTTCCTGCCAGTTATTCCACGGCTGATTCACGGGTTCGATTTCGCCGTGCGGTACCACCGCCAGCACGCGGTTATTCAGCTCGCGCTCAAAGCCGTTCATCGCGCTGAGGCCGACGATCAGCACCGCCACCCCCAGCGCAATGCCGATGGTGGAGATCACCGAGATCAGCGACACCATGCCGCCGCGCCGCCGGCCGCGGCTGAAACGCAATGCAATTAGTAACGATAACGGAGACGCCATTACTCGGCCCCCATCAGGGTCAGGTCGGCGGTCAGACGGCCATCGCGCATCTCCAGCTGGCGGCTCATGCGCTTCGCCAACTGCAGGTCGTGGGTCACCACCAGAAACGCGGTGCGCTGCGCGACGTTCAGTTCGCCCAGCAGCTGGAAGATGCTGTCGGCGTTGCGAGCGTCGAGGTTACCGGTTGGCTCGTCCGCCAGCACCAGCCGCGGTTTATTCACCAGCGCGCGGGCAATCGCCACCCGCTGGCGCTCGCCGCCGGAGAGCTCCGACGGACGGTGATGGCTGCGGTGTTCAAGCCCGACCGCCTGCAGCATCGCTTTCGCCTGGCGTTCAATATCCGCCGGCTTCTTTTTGCCAATCAGCAGCGGCATCGCCACGTTTTCCAGTGCGCTAAAGTCCGGCAGCAGATGGTGGAACTGATAGATAAAGCCCAGCTCGCGGTTACGCAGGTCGGCGCGCGCGGCGGTGGATAGCTTGCTCATCGGCTGACCGGAGAAAATCACGTCGCCAGAGGTGGGCGTATCCAGGCCGCCGAGCAGATGCAGCAGCGTACTTTTGCCAGAGCCGGAGGTGCCGACGATAGCCATCATCTCGCCTTCACCAATGCTGAAGCTGACATTGTGCAGGACATCGGTTTGCACATTGCCTTCCTGATAGCGTTTGCACAGGTTGTCGCATTGCAGCAGGATCTTATTCATAACGTAAAGCCTCAGCGGGTTGGGTGGCGGCAGCGCGCCAGGAAGGGTACAACGTAGACAACAGGGCCAGCACCATCGCCACCAGGGCGATAACAATGACCTGCAGCGGCTCAATCGCCACCGGCAGCGCCGCGCCGTCAAGGAAGGCGCCGATGATCGGCATTAAATTATTCAGCTGGCTGGCCAACAGGGCGCCAAGCACCGCTCCCAGCAGCGCGCCGACGATCCCGGCGCTGGCCCCCTGCACCATAAAGACGGCCATAATCTGCCTCGGCGTCAGCCCCTGGGTCTGGAGGATCGCCACTTCGCCCTGCTTCTCCATCACCATCATCCCCAGCGAGGTAATAATGTTGAAGGCCGCGACGGCGACGATCAGGCTCAGCAGCAGGCCCATCATATTTTTCTCCATGCGCACCGCCTGGAACAGTTCGCCTTTGCGCTCGCGCCAGTCCTGCCACTGAGTTCCCGGCGGCAGCGTCTGCTGACTCAGGGTGTCGACCTGCAGCGGTTTATCCAGCCACAGGCGCCAGCCGGTGATATTCCCCAGCGGATAGCGCATCAGACGGGAGGCGTCGTCGATGTTGGTCAGCATCTGATAGCCATCGACTTCGCTGTTGGCGGCGAAGGTGCCGATGACCGTGAACAGACGCTGGCTCGGCACGCGGCCCATCGGCGTAAACTGACTCGCGGAAGGAACCATCACGCGAATTTTATCGCCGCGATTAACCCCCAGCTGGCCCGCCAGTTGCTCGCCGAGAATAACGTTATATTTTCCCGCCTGCAGATCGCTCTGTTTGACGTTCACCAGGTATGGAGTCAGGGGATCGTTCTGCGCCGGATCAATGCCCAGCATAACCCCGACCGCCACGCTGCGCGCGCTCTGCAGCACCACGTCGCCGGTGGTGATCGGCGCTACGCGGGTTACCCCATTAAGTTTCGCTTCGCGCTCCGGCAGTTGCTGAGGGTTCACCGAACCCTGTTTGGCGCTAAGAATGGCCTGTGGCATCAGCCCCAGGATGTTGTTTTGCAGCTCGCGTTCAAAGCCGTTCATCACCGACAGGACCGTCACCAGCGCCATTACGCCAAGCGTAATACCGATAGTTGAGAGCCAGGAGACGAAACGACCGAAGCGGTCGGCTGCGCGCCCGCGCATATAGCGTAGGCCGATAAAGAGTGCGGCAGGTTGGTACATGTCATCCATCTGGTTGCTGATAGCCGATGCCCGAGTATATAAGCGATTAGAGGCAGCGTAAACGACTGATACATGACGACTTTATTAGCAATAACCCTAAAAACCAAGTAAATACAAACGGATAGATAAGTACTTACTTATTTATCTTTACGCTTATCGACAGCGCTGACCTTTCTTCACCCAATACGCGATGGCAATTCGGGTTGGCGAATCCAGACCAATCGCGGATAATCTCACTATTGAATATCAGCGAGTTGCCCTCCATATCGGCAGAGCGAATCCCTAAGAGATCATGAAACCGTCTATGCCTGAACAATATCGATACTCATTGCCGGTCAAAGCCGGCGATCAGCGCCAGCTTGGCGAGTTGACCGGCGCAGCCTGGCCCCCCCCCCCGGGGGGGGGGGGCGGGGGG
>NZ_GL882756.1:18936-22371 GCF_000195655.1 Klebsiella sp. MS 92-3 | reverse complement strand
GCCCGGCGCAGCCTGCGCCACCCTGGTGGCGGAGATGGCCGAACGCCACAGCGGCCCGGTGGTGCTGGTGGCGCCTGACATGCAAAACGCGCTGCGTCTGAACGACGAGATCAGGCAGTTCACCGACAGCATGGTGATGGGGCTGGCGGACTGGGAAACGCTCCCTTACGACAGCTTCTCGCCGCATCAGGACATCATCTCCTCCCGTCTTGCCACCCTTTACCAGTTACCCACCATGCAGCGCGGCGTACTGATCGTCCCGGTCAGCACCCTGATGCAGCGCGTCTGTCCGCACAGCTTCCTTCACGGCCACGCGCTGGTGATGAAAAAGGGCCAGCGCCTGTCGCGCGATGCGCTGCGCGATCAGCTGGAGGGCGCCGGCTACCGCCATGTCGATCAGGTGATGGAGCACGGCGAATATGCTACCCGCGGCGCGCTGCTCGACCTGTTCCCGATGGGTAGCGATCAGCCCTACCGCCTTGATTTCTTTGACGATGAAATCGACAGCCTGCGCCTGTTCGACGTTGACAGCCAGCGCACGCTGGAGGAAGTGGCGGCCATTAACCTGCTGCCGGCGCACGAGTTCCCCACCGACCAGACCGCTATTGAGCTGTTCCGCAGCCAGTGGCGCGACCGCTTTGAGGTGAAGCGCGATGCCGAGCACATCTATCAGCAGGTCAGTAAAGGGACGCTACCTGCCGGTATCGAATACTGGCAACCGCTGTTCTTCAGCGAGCCGCTGCCGCCGTTATTCAGCTATTTCCCGGCCAGCACGCTGATCGTCAACACCGGCGATCTCGAGGCCAGCGCGGAACGATTCCAGAATGAAGCCCGCGCCCGCTTTGAAAACCGCGGCGTCGACCCGATGCGCCCGCTCCTGCCGCCTGAGCTGCTGTGGCTGCGCAGCGATGAGCTATTCAGCGAACTGAAAAAATGGCCGCGCGTGCAGCTGAAAACCGAACGTCTGGCGGACAAAGCGGCAAATACTAATCTGGGCTACCAGACGCTGCCGGACCTCGCCGTCCAGGCGCAGAACAAAGCGCCGCTGGATAATCTGCGCCGCTTCCTCGAGTCCTTTACCGGTCCGGTGATCTTCTCGGTGGAAAGCGAAGGCCGCCGTGAAGCGCTGAGCGAAATGCTGGCGCGGATTAAAGTTGCGCCAAAACACGTGCTGCGTCTCGAGGAAGCCACCGGCAACGGCCGCTATCTGATGATTGGCGCCGCCGAGCACGGGTTTATCGACAGCCAGCGCGGCCTGGCGCTGATTTGCGAGAGCGACCTGCTCGGCGAGCGGGTGGCGCGCCGTCGTCAGGATTCGCGACGCACCATTAACCCTGACACTCTGATTCGCAACCTCGCCGAACTGCATATCGGCCAGCCGGTCGTTCACCTGGAACACGGCGTAGGCCGCTACGCGGGCATGACTACCCTGGAAGCCGGCGGCATCACCGGCGAATATCTGATGCTGACCTACGCCAACGATGCCAAGCTATACGTTCCGGTATCGTCCCTGCATCTTATCAGCCGCTACGCCGGCGGGGCGGAAGAAAACGCCCCCCTGCACAAGCTGGGCGGCGATGCCTGGACCCGGGCGCGACAAAAAGCGGCTGAGAAAGTACGCGACGTGGCGGCCGAGCTGCTGGATATCTATGCCCAGCGCGCGGCGAAGGCGGGTTTTGCCTTTAAACACGACCGCGAACAGTATCAGCTATTCTGCGACGGCTTCCCATTTGAAACCACGCCGGATCAGGCGCAGGCGATCAACGCCGTCCTCAGCGATATGTGCCAGCCGCTGGCCATGGACCGCCTGGTATGCGGCGATGTGGGCTTCGGCAAGACCGAAGTGGCCATGCGCGCCGCCTTCCTCGCCGTGGAGAACCACAAGCAGGTGGCGGTGCTGGTGCCGACCACCCTGCTGGCTCAGCAGCACTATGACAATTTCCGCGATCGTTTCGCCAACTGGCCGGTACGCATCGAAATGCTCTCCCGCTTCCGCAGCGCTAAAGAGCAGGCGCAGATCCTCGAGCAGGCCGCGGAAGGCAAAATCGATATCTTGATCGGCACCCACAAGCTGCTGCAGAGCGAGGTGAAGCTGCGCGATCTCGGGCTGCTGATCGTCGACGAAGAGCACCGGTTTGGCGTGCGGCATAAAGAGCGCATCAAAGCGATGCGCGCCGATGTCGATATTCTGACCCTCACCGCCACGCCGATCCCGCGGACGCTGAACATGGCGATGAGCGGGATGCGCGATCTGTCGATCATCGCCACGCCGCCGGCGCGCCGCCTGGCGGTGAAGACCTTCGTTCGCGAATATGACGCCCTGGTGGTGCGCGAGGCGATCCTGCGCGAAACGCTGCGCGGCGGCCAGGTCTACTATCTGTTTAATGACGTTGAGAACATCCAGAAAGCCGCCGACAAGCTGGCGGAGCTGGTGCCGGAGGCGCGGATCGCCATCGGTCACGGTCAGATGAGGGAGCGCGAACTGGAGCGGGTGATGAATGACTTCCATCATCAACGCTTCAATGTGCTGGTGTGCACCACCATCATCGAAACCGGGATCGACATTCCCACCGCCAACACCATCATCATCGAACGCGCCGACCATTTTGGCCTCGCCCAGCTGCACCAACTGCGCGGCCGCGTTGGCCGTTCGCATCACCAGGCCTATGCCTGGCTGCTGACGCCGCATCCGAAAGCGATGACCACCGATGCGCAAAAGCGCCTCGAGGCCATTGCGTCGCTGGAAGATCTCGGCGCCGGCTTTGCGCTGGCAACCCACGATCTGGAGATTCGCGGGGCCGGGGAACTGCTTGGGGAAGATCAGAGCGGTCAGATGGAAACCATCGGTTTCTCCCTGTATATGGAGCTGCTGGAGAACGCAGTCGATGCGCTGAAAGCCGGGCGTGAACCCTCGCTGGAAGATCTCACCAGTCAGCAGACGGAGGTTGAACTGCGCATGCCTTCCCTGCTGCCTGATGATTTCATCCCTGACGTTAATACGCGCCTGTCATTCTATAAGCGCATTGCCAGCGCCAAAAACGAACAGGATCTGGAGGAGATCAAAGTCGAGCTGATCGATCGTTTTGGCCGCCTGCCCGATGCCGCCCGCAACCTGCTGGATATCGCCCGTCTGCGTCAGCAGGCGCAAAAACTGGGGATCCGCAAACTGGAAAGCAACGAAAAAGGCGGCGTGATTGAATTTAACGAGAAAAACAACGTCAATCCGGTGTGGCTGATCGGCCTGCTGCAGAAGCAGCCCCAGCACTTCCGCCTGGACGGGCCGACGCGCCTGAAATTCATGCAGGACCTGGAAGAGCGTAAAACACGGATGGACTGGGTTCGCCAGTTTATGCGTCAGCTGGAAGAGAACGCCGTCGCCTGACTGGCAGGGGGGGGAGGGCCCCGCCCGCCCCGCCCCCCCCCCCCCCCCCCCCC
>NZ_GL882756.1:17707-18851 GCF_000195655.1 Klebsiella sp. MS 92-3 | reverse complement strand
CCCCCCCCCCCCCCCCCCCCCCCCCTTCCCACATACCTCGCAATCTTTACAAACATTTTGCAATCCGCCTGGATTTCCCCACACAGACTCACGCCATAATCTCATCTGCTTTTCGTATAAAAATAACCACTTACATATTTTGGAGTTATGGTAATGAGAAACCGTTTCCCCGTGACGCTTTGGCTGACGCTAGTCGCGTTAGCCGCCGCGCTGGCCCTCCCCGCGCGCGCTAACACCTGGCCCCTTCCCCCGCCGGGCAGCCGGCTGGTGGGTCAGAATCAGTTTCATGTGGTACAGGATGACGGCGGTTCGCTGGAAGCGATTGCCAAGAAGTACAATGTCGGCTTCCTGGCCCTGCTGCAGGCCAATCCCGGAGTTGACCCCTATGTTCCGCGCGCCGGCAGCGTGCTGACCATCCCCCTGCAGACGCTGCTGCCCGATGCGCCGCGCGAAGGGCTGGTGATAAACCTCGCCGAACTGCGCCTCTACTATTACCCGCCGGGCAAAAATGAAGTGACCGTCTACCCAATCGGCATCGGCCAGCTGGGCGGAACCACCATCACACCGACGATGGTCACAACCGTGTCCGACAAACGGGCCAATCCGACCTGGACACCTACCGCCAACATTCGCGCGCGCTACAAGGCTATGGGAATTGAGCTGCCGGCGGTAGTGCCTGCTGGTCCTGACAATCCGATGGGCCATCACGCCATCCGCCTCGCCGCCTATGGCGGAGTCTATCTCCTGCACGGCACCAATGCCGATTTCGGCATCGGTATGCGCGTCAGTTCCGGCTGCATTCGTCTGCGCGATAACGATATCAAGGCGCTGTACAACACTATCTCGCCGGGCACGAAGGTGAACATTATCAACACGCCGATCAAGGCGTCGGTTGAGCCGGATGGCCGCCGTCTGGTTGAGGTCCATCAGCCGCTGTCTGAGCATATCGATGACGACCCGCAGACCCTGCCCATTACGCTTAATGCGGCCATGACTGCGTTCAAACAGGCGCCGCAGACCGACGGGACGGTGATGGAGCGCGCGATGAATTACCGCTCGGGCATGCCGATTGACGTCACCCGTCATGCTGACCCAGGACCGCAGTCGTTGTAGTCTTACGCTGCACAAAACAAAAAAAAAAAAA
>NZ_GL882756.1:5764-17602 GCF_000195655.1 Klebsiella sp. MS 92-3 | reverse complement strand
AAAACCCCCCGGGGGGGGGGGGTTTTTTTTGTTGGCAAGGGTCAAACAGGGGTACAACAGGGGTACAACAGGGTCTTACTCATCGCCGTCCGGTGAAGGGGGCCGGGCAGCGACGCATCGGGCTTACTTGTAGATAACGGCGGTACCGTGAAGGGTATTCGGACCGGTTACCGAAGTAATACGGTATGAAGTGGCGCCCATCTCATCCGCTTTCTGCGCCAGCTGGTCTTCCAGCGAGCCCAGGTTAGTCCCGGCAGAAGCAGAGATGGTGCCTACTTTATGCTGTCCTGCAGGGGTGGACTGCACCTCTACAGCGGCAAAGCTGGCGAAAGAAAGGGAACTTAAAACGGCGGCAATAGCCAGAGTATTAACGGTTTTCATGATTATTATACCTGTGCAGATGAATTTTATAGTAGGGTCGCAAGCATTAACTTAACGATCGATAGGTAAATAATAATGTGATCTATGTCACACGTCAATGCATTTTTATAACGATCGTTTAACTATTTATAAAATGCTTAAATTTCATACATATATGAATTATTTATTTTTAAACCGACAGCGCTGGCCCCGGCGATCGTTTATTTTTATAATGGCCTTTCACCAAACCAACATAGGTACAACGGCACCATGACAACTGACGTTCAAAGTTGCGCCAAAAAAAGCCGTGGCCGACCGAAGGTGTTCGACAGGGATGCGGCGCTGGACAAAGCCATGACACTCTTCTGGCAGCACGGCTATGAGGCGACCTCGCTCGCCGATCTGGTCGAGGCGACAGGAGCAAAAGCCCCCACCCTGTATGCGGAATTTGTGAATAAAGAAGGCCTATTCCGCGCAGTGTTGGATCGTTACATTTCGCGCTTTGCCGCGAAGCACGAAGCCGTGCTGTTTGCCGAGGGAAAATCCGTCGATCGCGCGTTGCGTGACTACTTCACGGCGGTCGCCACCTGCTTTACCAGCAAAGAGACGCCGGCCGGCTGCTTTATCATCAATACCTCCGCCGCGTTGGCCGCCTCCTCGACGGATATCGCCAATACCATCAAATCCCGCCATGCGATGCAGGAGCAGGCGCTAACCCAGTTTCTGCAGCAGCGGCAGGCGCAGGGCGAACTGCCCGCGGGCCGCGATGTCGCGCAGCTGGCGCAATTTCTTAACTGCGTTCTGCAGGGGATGTCGATTAGCGCCCGGGAAGGCGCGGATTTCGACAAGCTGATGCAAATCACCGATACCACTCTCCGTCTCTGGCCGCAGGTCCTCGAGTCCTGATGCGCCCTGCTTCCGGCGGTATTCTGCCGCCGGATCCGCTCTCCTGTTGGCTTTATCCCCACAAAATAGATTGATTTTTATTATCTTTTCTCGCGCAAGATAAACGCAAATGATATTGATTGCGATATTCATTATGTGCAAAATCCTTTTTTGAGTTTTTCCAGATGTTTCGCATTGTAACGAATACCGGCCGACGCCGGCCCATAACAACGACAAAACAACTTGCTCATAAAAGGAATGGATATGAAAAAGCGCCTCTGGGTGCTCCACCCTCTGCTGCTGGCCAGCACGCTGCCTGCGCTGGCGGCTCAGTCTGATGAAGACAGCATCATCGTTAGCGCAAACCGCACCCATCGCACCGTGGCCGAAATGGCCCAAACCACCTGGGTCATTGAGGGCCAGGAGATTGAGCAGCAGGTCCAGGGCGGGAAAGAGTTCAAAGACGTGCTGGCGCAGCTGATCCCCGGCATCGACGTCAGCAGCCAGGGGCGGACCAACTATGGGATGAACATGCGCGGGCGCGCGATCGTCGTGCTGATTGACGGCGTCCGGCTCAACTCCTCACGCACCGACAGCCGCCAGCTCGACGCCATCGATCCATTCAACATCGAACATATCGAAGTGATCTCCGGAGCGACCTCGCTGTACGGCGGGGGCAGTACCGGCGGGCTTATCAACATCGTTACCAAAAAGGGGCAGCAGGATCGTCAGGTCGATCTTGAGGTGGGCAGCAAGAGCAGTTTTGCGAACAGCAACGATCATGATGAGCGCGTCGCGGCGGCCGTCAGCGGCGGAACAGACCACGCATCCGGCCGCTTGTCGGTAGCCTATCAGCGTTTCGGCGGCTGGTACGACGGCAATAACGATGCGCTGATCCTCGATAATACCCAAACGGGACTCCAGCACTCTGACCGCCTCGACGTGATGGGGACGGGGACGATTGAGATCGATGATAACCGCCAGCTGCAGCTGGTCACCCAGTATTATAAAAGCCAGGGCGATGATGACTACGGTCTGTGGCTCGGGAAGAACATGTCCGCGGTCACCAGCGGCGGCAAAGCGTATACCACCGACGGGCTCAATTCCGACCGTATCCCCGGCACCGAACGCCATCTGATCAGCCTCCAGTACTCCGATGCCGACTTTTTCGGCCAAAATCTGGTGAGCCAGGTGTACTATCGCGATGAGTCCCTCACCTTCTATCCGTTCCCGACGCTCACGAAAGGTCAGGTCAGTAGCTTCTCCTCGTCGCAGCAGGATACCGATCAGTATGGGGCCAAGCTGACCCTCAACAGTCAACCGCTGGCGGGGTGGGATCTCACCTGGGGTCTCGACGCCGATCATGAGACCTTTAATGCCAACCAGATGTTCTTCGATCTGCCCCAATCGATGGCCTCCGGCGGGTTGCACAACGAATCGATCTACACAACCGGCCGCTACCCGGGATACAGTATTTCCAATGTCGCGCCATTCCTGCAGTCCAGCTACGATCTGAACGATATCTTTACCGTCAGCGGCGGGGTACGCTACCAGTGGACCGAAAACCGGGTCGACGACTTTGTCGGCTACGCCCAGCAGCAGGATATCGCCAACGGCAAAGCGCGCTCCGCCGACGCCATCAAAGGCGGCAAAACCGATTACGATAACTTCCTGTTTAACGCCGGGATCGTGGCCCACCTGACCGAGCGTCAACAAACCTGGTTTAACTTCTCGCAGGGCGTCGAGCTACCGGACCCTGGTAAATACTATGGCATCGGTAAATATGGCGCTGCGGTGAATGGTCATCTGCCGCTGATCTCCAGCGTCAACGTCGATGACTCGCCGCTGCAGGGGATCAAAGTTAACTCGTACGAGCTGGGCTGGCGCTACACCGGCGATAACCTGCGCACCCAGCTGGCGGCGTACTACTCGACCTCAGATAAGACCATTGTCGTCAACCGCACCGACATGACCATCGACGTTCAGTCCGACAAACGGCGTATTTACGGCGTTGAGGGGGCGGTCGACTACTTTATTCCGGATAGCGACTGGAGCGTCGGCGGTAACTTCAACGTGCTGAAATCCCAGGTGCAGACCGACGGCCGCTGGCAAAAATGGGACGTCACCCTCGCCTCGCCGTCTAAAGCCACCGCCTGGGTGGGCTGGGCGCCGGATCCGTGGAGCCTGCGCGTGCAGAGTCAGCAGGTATTTGACCTCAGCGATGCCGCCGGCAACAAGCTGGAAGGCTATAACACCGTCGATTTTATCGGTAGTTACGCGCTGCCGGTGGGGAAACTGACCTTCAGTATCGAAAACCTGCTTAACGAAGACTATGTGACTATATGGGGCCAGCGCGCGCCGCTGCTCTACAGCCCAACCTACGGCAGTTCATCGCTGTATGAGTACAAAGGTCGTGGCCGCACCTTTGGTCTGAACTACGCCTTAACCTTCTGATAAAAAAAGCCCCTCAGCCTGAGCGATTGAGGGGCTAATCACTACACAAATCTGTTTTTAGATTTTGTTGTTCAGGACCAGCTGGCCGTTGTTGTCCAGCGGGATCTGGCTGCCGGGATCGTGATCCATGCGGATTTTCCCCTGCTGATCGCCTATCTTATAGGTCACATCGTAGCCGAGCATTTTATCGGATTTGTCATACACCGTTTTGCAGCGCTGCTGGGTGGTGGTGTAGGTATCGTTGTCCTGCATCGCGCCCTGGATCTGGTTGCCTGCATAGCCGCCGCCCAGCGCACCTACAACCGTCGCCACGCTGCGTCCGTGACCGCCGCCAAACTGGTGGCCAATCACCCCGCCCGCCACCGCGCCCAGCACCGAACCGGCGATGCGGTTTTCATCCTGTACCGGACGACGATGAGTCACCGTGACATTGCGGCATTCCTGACGCGGCGTTTTCACGGTTTCTTTAATCGGTGTACTGGAGACCACTTGCGCATACTGCGGGCCGCGATCCAACACGTTGAGACCAGCGACAGCTGCAACGCCCAGCGCGGCAGCCACGCCTATCCCTATACCCGCCAACATAGATTTATTCACGGGAGTTCCTCCTTTGTTGCTGTTGATACAATTTTGCAACCGGAGCCGGGAGGGCGCAAATCAGATAGCGGATGAAAAGTGCGAGAATTCGCTGCAAATCAAAGGGATTCAGAGGATTCCGAGCGGGATCTCTGCGGTTCCAGCAGAAGAGCCCGGAGGCGCCCTCAGAGCGCGCCTCCGGGTCGCGACAGCGATTAGTGCAGCTTCAGGCGCGGGCGAATGATGCGGTTGATGCGCCCGACCAGCATCATCAGGCCGGTCTTGAAGTAACCATGCAGAGCAATCTGGTGCATACGGTACAGGGAGATGTACACGAAGCGCGCAATGCGCCCTTCCACCATCATCGAACCGCGCATCAGGTTACCCATCAGGCTGCCGACGGTGGAGTAATTTGACAGCGACACCAGCGAGCCATGGTCTTTATAGGTGTATGCCTTCAGCGGTTTGCCTTTCATCTGCGCCAGGATGTTGTTCAGCGCGCAGGTAGCCATCTGGTGCGCCGCCTGGGCCCGCGGAGGCACAAAGCCGCCTTCCGGACGGGCGCAGGAGGCGCAGTCGCCGATGGCGAAAATATCCGCATCGCGGGTAGTCTGCAGCGTCGGCTCGACCACCAGCTGATTGATACGGTTGGTTTCGAGGCCGCCGATCTCTTTCATGAAATCTGGCGCTTTGATCCCCGCCGCCCAGACCATTAGATCCGCCTCAATATATTCGCCATCTTTAGTGTGCAGGCCGCCCGCATCCGCGCTGGTGACCATGGTCTGCGTCAGAACCCGTACGCCCAGCTTAGTCAGCTCATTATGCGCTGCCCCGGAAATGCGCGGCGGCAGCGCAGGCAGAATGCGCTCGCCCGCCTCGACCAGCGTGACGTTCAGCGCTTCGTTGGTCAGCCCTTTGTAGCCGTAGCTGTGCAGCTGTTTCACCGCATTGTGCAACTCAGCGGAGAGCTCCACGCCGGTGGCGCCGCCGCCGACGATGGCGATATTTACTTTACCGTTAGCGCCGAGGTTAGCAGAGTATTTAAGGAACAGGTTGAGCATTTCCTGATGGAAGCGACGCGCCTGGTGCGGGTTGTCGAGGAAAATGCAGTTCTCTTTTACGCCAGGGGTATTAAAGTCATTCGAGGTACTGCCCAACGCCATGACCAGCGTGTCGTACGGCAGTTTACGCTCAGCCACCAGCAGCTCGCCTTTTTCATTGCGCAGCTCGCCGAGGGTGATGGTTTTCCCTTCGCGGTTGATATCGACCACCGAGCCCAGCTGGAACTGGAAACCGTGGTTGCGGGCATGGGCCAGATAGCTCAGCGCATCAACGCCTTCATCCAGAGAACCGGTGGCCACTTCGTGCAGCAGCGGCTTCCACAGATGGCTGTGGTTACGGTCCACCAGGGTGATTTTCGCTTTCTTATGGCGCCCTAACTTTCTTCCCAGCTGAGTTGCCAGTTCCAGTCCGCCAGCGCCGCCACCCACAATTACGATTTTTTTCAATGGCGTAGTCATGTGTACCCCTAAAATTATTAACCAATTGTTAAATAAAAGTTATTGAAATAGCCTTTATTTAACAACAAGTTACGTTAATGAAACCATTCAGCACTGTCGAGAATACCATGAACGGTGCATTGGTCATACCAAAATTGATGTGCATCAAGTTTTGTCGCGTATTTTTTCAGCGAAACCAATAAGTGTAGACATGAAAAAACCCGCGTGGTGAACCCGACGCGGGTTTGGGAACAAGGGAAAAGCAGTTAGCCGAGGGTTTTAAACGCTTTCAGCCGCTGCAGATGCGGCGAGATATTTTTAAACTTATGGGTCTGCTCTTCATCCCAGATAATTTCATAATAGTGGTGCAGGAGATCGGCGGAACGCTGGCTGTCCAACGCCTCGTCCTGGCGGGAAAGCACCACCAGGCAGCGATCGCGGTTCTTCTCGCGGAAGTTGGTCACGCACTTGGTGGCGATGTCAGCATACTCTTCCGGTCGGTCGATTTTGCCTTCCATGTTCTCATGCGGAAACAGGTTTGGATTGAACACCGCCTGGCGGATATCGCACAGAAAACCAATCCGCTCCGCCCAGTAGCCGCCAAGGCCGACGCCGCAGATCAGCGGCCGGTCATCGGCAGTGAGCTGCAGCATTTTATCGACCTCTTTCAGCAAATGCTGCATATCGTGCTTGGGATGCCGCGTGCTGTAGCTAATCAACCGCACATCCGGGTCGATAAACTGCAGCTGCATCACCTTCTCATGGTTACCGGGGCTGTTCGAGTCAAAACCGTGTAAATAGATAATCATCGCATCCTCACCAGACAACAACGCCCCGTAGAGCGTTACGCGGACTTCGCCTCTTGCCAGCGCGCATGAAGCTGCTCCAGCTGGGCACTCACCGTTTTCCAACGGGCTGAATCCCTTAACTCCTGACGGGAAAAGGAACCTTTATGATACAATTTCGTAACACGCTCTGCTTTGATCGGCGACAGGTTATCCAGCACACTGACCGCGCCTTTACGATTATTGCAGACGAGGATCATATCGCAACCGGCGTCGAGCGATGCCTGACCGCGTTCGGCATAGCTGCCCATGATCGCCGCCCCTTCCATCGACAGATCGTCGGAGAAAATCACCCCGTCAAAGCCCAGTTCGCCGCGCAGCACCGTTTTCAGCCAGTACGCCGAGCCGCTGGCCGGACGCGGATCGAGCTCCGGGTAAATCACATGCGCCGGCATAATGGCATCCAGACGCTGCTCGGCGATAAGGCTTTTGAACACCGCCATATCATGGTCGCGGATAACCGATGCCGCCCGCGGATCGAACGGCGTCTCTTTGTGCGAATCGGCAGTCACCGCCCCGTGACCCGGGAAGTGTTTGCCGGTGGTTTTCATGCCCGCGGCGTGCATCCCGTCAATGAAGTGACGCGCCATCGTCAGCGCTTTCTGCGGATCTTCATGATAAGAACGTTCGCCGATTGCGGCGCTGATATGGCCGACGTCCAGCACTGGCGCAAAACTAATATCGATATCCATGGCGATCATTTCGCTGGCCATCAGCCAGCCGGCTTCGGCGGCCAGTTTGCCCCCCTCTTCCATCCCCAGCAGCGCGGCGAAAGACTGGGCCGCCGGTAAACGGGTAAACCCTTCGCGGAAACGCTGAACCCGCCCCCCTTCCTGATCGACCGCCACCACCAGATGGTTCCGGGAGGCGTCGCGGATCTGGCGCACCAGCTCGCGCAGCTGCGCCGGATCGTGATAATTTCGGGTAAAGAGGATCAACCCTCCCACCAGCGGATGCGCCAGAATCTCTCGCTCTTCCGCATCCAGCTCATACCCTTCGACATCCAACATCACTGGGCCCACACTGACCTCTCTTATCCTTTACGTTCGTTGTCTAACTGACACCATATTTCATCTGCCAGCGTGATAAATTGCCGGTCCCCGCTCTGCCGCCAGCGCATTTCATACCAGCCCGCCATCAGCAGCAGTACCCACGGGCGCCAGAGTGCAACCTGCCGCCAAAGCAGCTGCGCGTCGATGGCCGCCCGCCGGGCATACGCTTCTACCAGCCGACGGCGCTCGCCAGGCGTGATCCACACCGCGGCCAGCTCCAGCGCGATATCGCCATCGCCGGCATATTCCCAGTCGATCAGCCTCAGGCCGGACTCATTATGAATAATATTGCCGGCATGGACGTCCATGTGCAGCGGCGCCAGCCGCAGGGGACGGGGCTCGCCCTGGCGGCGCAGCCGCTGATGCCAGCGCAGCCAACGCGGCTTGCGCCGCGCCGGATCGCACCTCTGCCAGTACTGGGCCAGCAGTGGTATGAGGCTAACCCGCCAGCCAAACCGCGGTTGCTGATGCAAATCATACAATAAGCCTGACAGCTGCGGGGAGGCCGGTAACTCGCTTTTCACTTCCCCTGCGCAATACTCCACCACCATCCAGCAGGGTGAGTAAAACAGCGGGGTTGGTGCCAGCCTGGCAGGCAGTCGGCGGAGTGCGTGATACTGACGGCGAAAATAGTAAGTGGCGGCAGACGGATCGTGCGGCTGACGCAGCACGTGCCGCCGGTCGCCGTCGCTGATAATCACACTGCCGCCGCTGAGGCCACTCTGGCTCAGCGAGGCGACAGGATGATAATGGGGAAAGAAGCGCGACAAGAGCTCGTCGCGCGTTAGCTTATTGTTGCTGAACAGCACCTTTACCTGACCAGATTATCTCACCGGTTTGCACCAGCATGAGCTGCATTTTCAGCTCAGGCGCGTTGACGTTGCCGGTGGCATTGGAGTAAAGCACATACTGCGCGCCCACGTTGCGGGCGATGCCCATGGCTTTGCTGCGGCTGCCGAGGCTGTCCTGCGGCGACAGGCCCAGCTGCTGCTTGGCGACCGCCAGCTGCTGCGCCGATACCAGGGTAAATTTGCCGTTACCGGCCAGCGCACTACGTAGCGCAGTGGTGGCTTCTCCAGCATTCAGCGAACCGTTGGTGCGGTTGTTCACGCTGTCAACCAGCAGAATACTGCCGGCATTGACCCCACTCGCCTGCAGCATCTGCCCCACCAGCGGCTGAACCGCGCCGTTCCAGTCATAATGACGCACGCGCGGCGCCGGCTGACCCGACTGCTGATCCTGATGCTCAATCGGCCCAGGCTGCGCCGGGACAGAGGGCACCGCCGGTACAGTCGGCACCGTGGGCTGCGGCTGCGCAGGCTGCTGCGGCTGCGGTTTGGCCTCTTCTACCGGCGCGGGCTGCTCCCGCAACCCCGCACAGCCTGCGAGGAATATCGCCAGTGCTGTGATTAACGCATAGCGACACATTTTCATCATTATAATTACCCCTTACAGATAAAGATAAAGGCGGGCCTTATGCGCCCCCAGGATATTGGCGCTGCCATATAACGTGACCGAGGAGCGGGCCGGTACCACGATGGTGCGCGGCGCGTCCAGCGGATGCATCTCCAGCCCTCGGGCGTCATACCAGAAAAAACGATAGTGCACGGTAACCGGCTGCTGGCGCTCGTTATATAGCGTTGAGGAGGCGGTAGCCTGAATCTCTGTCGCCACGACGGCAGGCTCGCTGGCGCTGATCCCCGCCGCCAGCACGCTCGACTCCATCACCAGCGCCTGCTGGTCAGAAACCGGGATCTCCGGGTGTGAACTACACCCGGCGAGTAGCCCCGCCGCCAGACACGCGCCCAAAAGGGTCCTGAGCATGACGTTAGCCTTTGTGCGCCAGCATCGGGCCAAGCGGACGACCGCCCAGCAGATGCATATGGATATGGTACACTTCCTGGCCGCCGTGGCGGTTGCAGTTGACGATCAACCGATAGCCATCGTCGGCAAGACCTTCATCGCGGGCGATCTTCGCCGCGACGGTCATCATCCGGCCCAGCGCCAGCTCATGTTCAGCGGTGACGTCATTTACGGTAGGAATCAGAACATTCGGGACAATCAGAATATGGGTGGGCGCCTGCGGGGAGATGTCGCGAAAAGCGGTCACAAGCTCATCCTGATAGACAATATCCGACGGGATCTCCCGGCGAATGATTTTGCTGAAAATCGTTTCTTCTGCCATGACTGATTCCTTATAAGTTTTATCCCGTGCGCTGGCCTGCTTCTGCAGATAAACGCGGACGCACAGGTTCCGCTAAGAGTATGAGCGACATTCTCCCTCTCTTTCAACCTGAAAGCTCTTTTTCTTATTCAACTATAGACTTAGCTGCTGAGGGAATAAGCATATGGCGGACTGTTTTCAGGGTTATCGCTTGTGGGGCACCGACTTTAGCGCATAAAAAAGGCAGCCAGTTGGCTGCCTTAGTCTCCCCGATACTACGTCTTAACTGTTACGGATGTACTCATCCATTTCAGTTTTCAGGTTATCGGACTTGGTACCGAAGATGGCCTGTCCGCCAGAACCTGCCACTACCACGCCAGCGGCGCCCAGTTTTTTCAGGCCAGCCTGGTCAACTTTCGCTACATCCGCCACGCTAACACGCAGACGGGTAATACATGCGTCGAGGTTGGTGATGTTCTCTTTACCGCCGAAAGCGGCGACCAGAGCCGGAGCCATCTCGCTGGTGGCGCCAGCTTTGCTCTCTTCGGTGGTGTCTTCACGACCCGGTGTTTTCAGATCCAGGGCTTTAATCAGCACACGGAAAATGACGTAGTACACGATCGCATAGCAGATACCAACAATCGGGAACAGCCACAGCTTGCTGCTGTTACCGGACAGCACGATAAAGTCGATCAGACCGTGAGAGAACGAGGTACCGTCACGCATACCCAGCAGGATACAGATCGGGAACGCCAGGCCCGCCAGAATGGCATGGATAACGTACAGTATCGGCGCCACGAACATGAACGAGAACTCGATCGGCTCGGTGATACCGGTCAGGAACGAGGTCAGCGCGGCGGAGATCATGATGCCGCCCACTTTGGCGCGGTTTTCCGGTTTAGCAGAGTGCCAAATAGCGATAGCCGCTGCCGGCAGACCATACATTTTGAACAGGAAGCCGCCAGACAGTTTGCCCGCCGTCGGGTCGCCTGCCATGTAGCGCGGGATATCGCCGTGGAACACCTGACCAGCCGCGTTGGTGTATTCGCCGATCTGCATCTGGAAAGGAACGTTCCAGATGTGATGCAGACCAAACGGCACCAGGCAACGTTCGATGAAACCGTAGATACCAAACGCCACCACTGGGTTCTGATAAGCAGCCCACTGGGAGAAGGTTTGGATCGCGGAGCCGATCGGCGGCCAAATGAAGGAGAGGATCACGCCGGTGAAGATAGCGGCCAGACCAGAGATAATCGGCACAAAACGCTTGCCCGCAAAGAAGCCGAGATATTCTGGCAGCTTGATGCGATAGAAGCGGTTGAACATGTAGGCGGCGATAGCACCGGAGATAATACCGCCAAGCACGCCGGTATCAGCAAGGTGTTTTGCCGCAATCTCGTCAGCAGGTAAATGCAGCACCAGCGGCGCAACAACCGCCATGGTTTTCACCATGATGCCGTAAGCCACGACTGCAGCCAGTGCGGATACACCGTCGTTATTGGTGAAGCCGAGGGCCACACCGATAGCGAAGATCAGCGGCATATTGGCGAAAACTGAACCGCCTGCTTCTGCCATAACGTGGGAGACCACGGCTGGCAGCCAGCTGAAGTTAGCGGAACCGACGCCCAGCAGGATACCTGCGATAGGCAGTACGGATACCGGCAGCATCAGCGATTTACCGACCTTCTGCAGGTTAGCAAATGCATTCTTAAACATAATTGAGAGTGCTCCTGAGTATTTGGTACTTTTTTACGCTTTCACGCATTGGCCCGGGGGGAGAACCGTGCCGTGGACAGGACATCTAAGCGCCCTTTATTTATTACACAGAGTAAAATAATTAACGGGATGATTGTTTGACGGCTATCACGTTTCAATCAGCCTTCCGGTAAAAATTTACATCAACTTACATAAATTGTATCCAGATGTTGCTAAAAAACCTTCACCCCCCCCCCCTTTTGTTGTGGGGGGTTGGTCGTCTTTTTTTTTTTTTTTTTTTTTTTTTT
>NZ_GL882756.1:0-5685 GCF_000195655.1 Klebsiella sp. MS 92-3 | reverse complement strand
TTGTGAACTTTACTCGCTTTGGCTATTAATTACGAGCCTTAAAATAATAAGCAGATCAAGCAGGTTGCAAACGGGCGGGGTCGATGTGGAACAGGGTGGCAAAATTGTCGGTGGTCTGCTGAGCCAGCTGCTCAAGCGACACCCCCTTCAGTACCGCCATATACTCGGCAACGTCACGGACCAGCGCCGGCTGGTTCTCTTTGCCGCGGTGGGGGACCGGCGCCAGGTACGGCGAATCGGTTTCAACCAGCAGGCGATCCAGCGGCACGTAGCGCGCCGCATCACGCAGCTGCTCGGCGTTACGAAAAGTGACGATACCGGAAAACGAGATATAGAACCCCATATCGAGCAGCTTGCCCGCTGTCTCCCTGTCCTCAGTGAAACAGTGTAGTACGCCACCGCAATCCGTCACCTTTTCTTCGCGCAAAATAGCCAGAGTATCGGCACGCGCGTCACGGGTATGGACGATCACCGGCTTATTGAGCTCACGGCCGATACGAATGTGGTCGCGGAACGAGCTTTGCTGTTGGGCTTTAGTTTCCGGGGTATAAAAATAATCCAGACCGGTCTCCCCCATCGCCACGACGCCCTCTTCCGCTGCCAGCGCGCGCAGAGTCTCTACCTCCCAGGGCTCGTCCTGGTTTAATGGGTGTACGCCGCACGAGAAGACGACGTTGTCACGCATCCCCACCAGTTCGCGCATACTGCGGTAGCCAGGCAGCGTCGTGGCGACGGCGAGGCAAAATTTCACATCGCGTGCGGCCGCTTTTGCCAGCACGTCGTCGACGTTTTTGTGTAGAGTTTGATAATCCAGACCATCAAGATGGCAGTGGGAGTCGACTAAAAACATAATGTCTCACTCAGAGGTGGGAGACGGGTAAAACCGTCCCGGGTTGCAGGTAATGTTCCCAGCGCAGCAGGCGCTCGGTAAGCAGCAGTTCGCGGTTGACACCGACAACGTTGAGCAATTGCTCGCGGCAGGTACAGACGTCATGGGCAATCGCCTGCAGCCGGGCGGCGGGCAGGCTGTGCGCCAGCTGCTCCAGCAGCGGCCAGACGTCAGGGTTACTCACCAGGGTAATCCCCTGCTGTCGTTTTTGCGCATCGACCAGCAGCGACGCCAGCCAGTGCAGGCGAACCGCCGCCTGTTCATGATTGAGTATCGGCAGCAGCGCCAGCCAGTCACCGCTCGCCAGGGTAGCCGCCAGCGCCTGACACAACTGCTGCCGCGCCGTCCACAGCGGTTCCTGTAACAGTTCGAGCGCCGCAGCCGGCGCGCTGGCGCACAGGCGTAACGCGGTCAACAATGACTCCTGCGGCAGGCTCACCTCACGCTCCAGCCAGGCCAGAGCATAAGGCTCAGACGGCGGCGCCAGATGATGCAGGCGACAGCGGCTGCGCAGAGTGGTCAGCAGACGCGCCGGCTCCTCGCAGGCGAGGAAGAACCAGGTATTCTCCGGGGGCTCCTCCAGCGTTTTCAGCAACGCGTTGGCGGCGGCATCGGTCAGCAAGGCAGCATCGCTAATCCAGACCACTTTTGCCCCACCAAGGCGTGCATGTTCATAGAGCTTTTCATTGACATCGCGCACCGCGTCAATACCCAGCGCGCTCTTGCCCTTCTCGGGGCTGAGCGCATAGTAATCGGGGTGCGTGCCGGCCTGCATCAGCTGACAGCTATGGCAGTGGCCGCAGCTTTTATGTCCTTCGGGCTGGCGGCACATCAGGAAGCGGCACAGCGCGTAAATCAACGCCTCGCCGCCCATCCCGTTCAGGGACTGTAACAGTAAGGCGTGGTGGCCTCGTCCGGCCTGATAGCTACCGACCAGTTGCTCGAACGAGGGGCGCAGCCACGGATACCATTTCATGCCGCTTGCTCCGCCATCCACTGGGCGATCGTGGCGCGAATGTCGCGCGCCACGGCATCCAGCGGCTGAGTTGCGTCAACCGTGCGGATAGAAGGATCGGCGGCGGCCAGCTCAAGATAGCGCGCGCGGGTACGGTTGAAAAAGTTCATGGACTCCTGCTCAATGCGATCCAGCTCGCCGCGGGCCCGGGCGCGCTGCAGCCCCACTTCCGGCGTGACGTCGAGATACAGCGTCAGATTGGGGCGAAAATCACCGAGTACCGCGTCGCGCAGCGTCGCCAGCATCGTGCGGTCAATTCCCCGGCCGCCGCCCTGATAGGCCTGCGTCGACAGATCGTGACGATCGCCGATCACCCACTGGCCGCGGGCCAGCGCGGGCTTAATCACGGTCTCCACCAACTGGACGCGCGCCGCGTAAAACATCAGCACTTCCGCTTTATCGTTAATCACTTCATCGCCCGTGGACTGGATATCCAGCACCAGGCTACGCAGTTTTTCGGCAAGGATTGTGCCCCCCGGCTCGCGGGTAAACACCATATCGTGAATACCCGCCGACTGCAGCGTCTCCACCACCAGTTGACGTGCGGTGGTCTTCCCGGCGCCCTCCAGCCCCTCGATGACGATATAGTTACTGCGCATTTTTTTCCTTAAGTACTTTCAGATAATCCTGCACCGCACGGTTATGACTGACCAGGTTTGTGGTAAACGTATGGCCCCCTTTCCCGTCGGCGACGAAATAAAGATATGGCGTTTTCGCCGGATGGGCGGCCGCCTTCAGCGAGGCCTCGCCCGGCACCGCGATAGGGCCCGGCGGCAAACCGCTGATGGTATAAGTATTGTATGCGGTCGGCGTCTCGAGATCCTTACGCGTTAACTTACCAGTATATCCTGCGCCCATCCCGTAGATTACGGTCGGATCGGTCTGCAAGCGCATACCGATGCGCAGGCGGTTGATAAATACCGACGCGACGCGGTCGCGCTCTTCCGCTACCGCGGTCTCTTTTTCAATAATCGAGGCCATGGTCAACAGCTGGTTCTGATCGGCATAGGGCAGATTCTCCATCCGTCCTTCCCAGACCTTCGCCACTTCGGCGACCATTTTCTGATGCGCGCGCTTGAGGATGGCGATATCGCTGGTGTTGGCGGTGTACATCCAGGTATCCGGCCAGAACCAGCCCTCTACCCAGTCGGCATGCTCAAGACCTAATGCCTTAGCCACCGTCGCGTAGCTATCGTCTTCAAGCGTGTGCTTCACGTACGGGGCATCGCGCAGCTGGCGCAGGTAGTCGCTGACGCGCATGCCTTCGACAAAGCGCAGCGGAAACTGCGCCTCTTTGCCGCTGGCCAGCAGCTGCAACATCTCGCGCACCGTCATTTGCGGCGTGAAGCGATAGGTCCCGGCCTTGAAGTGAGACAGCTCAGGTTCCACCCGCAGCAGCCACTGGAAAACGCGCGGGCGATTGATCACCTTCTCGCGATAGAGATCCTGGCCCAGCGCCAGCCGGCCGGTGCCAGCTTCGAGGGTAAAGATGGTCTCTTCCTTAATCAGCAGCTTGCTGTCCGCCAGCTGGCGTACCTTCCACATGCCTGCCGCCGCGGCGATGCCCAACAGCACGACCAGCAACAGGATAAAACGTAACATTTTCTTCATACTAACCAGACAGCTCACACAAAGGGGCTAAAAAATGGTAAAGCTCACGCGAGGACCAGGTGGTCTCCTCCCAGCGGCGAACCGGCACCAGCGGCATCAGCGCATTGCAGATCAGCACTTCATCGGCCTCCCGCAACGTCTCGGGACGCGCTGTCACTTCGACAACGCGAAACGTCGATGGTGCCAGCTGCGCGATACAGCGCTGCCGCATAATGCCGTTGACCCCGGCATAATCGAGTCGCGGAGTAAATACATCACGTCCCTGACGCCAGAATAAATTCGCGGCACAGCATTCCGTAAGCCACCCGTCACTGTCAAGGACCAGCGCCTCATCGGCGTCCGTCTGCTCAAGATGAGAGCGGATCAGCACCTGCTCAAGGCGATTAAGGTGCTTCAGGCCGGCAAGCCAGGAGTTGCGCCCCAGGGGCACCGGACTCTGGGTCAGAGTAATGCCCTCCTCCCGCCAGCGCGCATAATGCGCCGGGTATGGAGAGAAGCTGAGAATGCGAGTGGGCGACACGCAGCCCGCCGCACTGTATCCCCTTCCCCCAACGCCGCGGGTGAGAGTCACCTTGAGCACGCCCTGCGCGTGCGGCCGAGCCAGACGCTGCATCTCTTCGCTCAGCGTCAGCCAGTCGTTAAATGGGATATGTAATTTTTCACAGGTTGTCTGTAAACGCTGCAGATGGGCGTCCAGTAGCGCAACCTGCCCTTGCTGGATGCGGGCGGTGGTAAAACAGCCGTCGCCAAACTGGATGGCGCGATCGTTCGCTGCCAACGTGTCCTGTACAACGCCGTTTATCAAGAACATAAAGGACTCCTTTTCACTGGTCGGTCAGTGTGTCAGGACCCAGAGCAGAGAACAAGGGGAGAAAGCTGAATAAAAAAGGCCCGACAAACGGGCCTTTTGTTAAAGCAGTGCCGGGGCAAGCCCTGTCACACTTTTTTGAAGATCAGCGAACCGTTAGTGCCGCCAAAGCCGAAGGAGTTGCACAGGGTGTACTCCATACCGGAAACCTGACGCGCTTCGTGTGGAACGAAGTCGAGGTCGCAGCCTTCATCCGGGTTGTCGAGGTTGATCGTCGGCGGAACCGCCTGATCGCGCAGCGCCAGGATAGAGTAAATCGACTCTACCGCCCCTGCCGCACCCAGCAGATGCCCGGTCATGGATTTGGTAGAGCTCACCAGTACGCGGCTCGCCGCATCACCGAAGACAGACTTAACCGCCTGCGCTTCCGCTTTATCGCCAGCCGGCGTCGAGGTGCCGTGGGCGTTGACGTAGCCGATCTGGCCCGGTTCGATGCCCGCATCGCGAATAGCATTCACCATTGCCAGCGCGGCGCCCGCGCCATCTTCCGGCGGTGACGTCATGTGGTAAGCATCGCTGCTCATGCCGAAGCCAACGATCTCGGCGTAGATTTTGGCGCCGCGTTTTTTGGCATGCTCGTACTCTTCCAGCACCACCATACCCGCGCCGTCTCCCAGCACGAAGCCGTCACGATCTTTATCCCACGGACGGCTCGCCGCCTGCGGGTTGTCATTGCGCGTGGAGAGCGCACGCGCCGCGCCGAAGCCGCCCACGCCAAGCGGGGTGCTGGCTTTTTCCGCGCCGCCTGCCACCATCGCATCGGCATCGCCATAGGCGATGATGCGCGCGGCCTGGCCGATGTTGTGCACGCCTGAAGTACACGCGGTCGCGATAGAGATACTTGGCCCACGCAGACCAAACATGATGGTCAGATGTCCGGCCACCATGTTAACAATTGTGGAAGGAACGAAGAATGGGCTGATCTTGCGCGGTCCGCCGTTAACCAGCGAACTGTGGTTTTCTTCGATCAAGCCGAGACCGCCGATACCGGAGCCGATAGCGGCGCCAATACGGGTTGCATTCTCTTCCGTCACTTCAAGGCCAGAATCCTGCATGGCCTGAACGCCAGCGACAATTCCATATTGAATGAAGGCATCCATCTTGCGCTGTTCTTTGCGCGAGATAATGTCATCACAGTTAAAATCCTTTACTAAGCCAGCAAATTTCGTTGCATAGGCGCTAGTATCGAAATGGTCGATCAGGCTGATGCCACTCTGACCGGCAAGGAGAGCTTTCCAGGTAGACTCTACGGTATTGCCGACAGGAGACAACATGCCCAGTCCGGTCACAACTACACGACGC
>NZ_GL882755.1:0-7929 GCF_000195655.1 Klebsiella sp. MS 92-3 | reverse complement strand
ACGGTCCGCGTCATGTTTAGCCTTCCCCCCTCTCCCCGCCGGGAAGAGGGATTGCCTCAGGCGCTGGCGCCGTCCAGCCGCGCCACTTGCTCCGCGCTCAGGCTCAGCGCCGCCGCGCGGGCAAAACTCTCCACCTGAGCCACGCTGGTGGCGCTGGCGATCGGCGCGGTCACCCCTTCGCGGCCGATCAGCCACGCCAGGGCCACCTCAGCCGGCTTCACGCCCTGCTCGTCCGCGACCGCCGCCAGGGTATCGATAATCCGCATCCCGCGCGGATTCAGGTACTTACCAATCCCGCTTCCGCGCTGACTCTGTGTCAGATCCGACGGCTGGCGGTACTTACCGGTTAAGAACCCCGAGGCCAGGCTGTAGTAGGTCACCACCCCGATATCGCGGCTGACGCAGAGATCGCACAGCGCGCCTTCAAACGCAGAGCGGTGGTAGAGGTTATATTCCGGCTGCAGCACCTGCCACGCAGGCAAGCCGCCCTTACGCGCCACCTCCAGCGCCCCCGCCAGCTGCATCGCATCGAGGTTAGAGGCCCCCATCGCGCGGATTTTTCCGGCCTGCTGCAGGCTGTGGAAGGCCTCCAGCGTTTCCGCCACCGGGGTTTGCGGATCCGGCCAGTGGGAGAAGTAGAGGTCGATATAATCGGTATTCAGGCGACGCAGAGAGTCGTCAACCGCCTGTTGGATCCAGGCTTTGCTCAGCCCTTTATGGCCGGGGAGGCCGAGATCGGAGCCGACTTTGGTGAAAATTTTGACTTTATCACGCATGCCGGGGCGCGCCTGTAGCCAGCGGCCGATTATGGTTTCAGATTCGCCGCCCTGGTTGCCCTCCGCCCAGCGGGAATAAACATCCGCCGTATCGATAGCGTCAAAACCGTGGTCAACGAAAGCATCAAGAAGAGCAAAACTGGTTTTTTCATCGATGGTCCAGCCAAAGACGTTGCCGCCAAAGACTAATGGGGCGATGGAAAATCCGGTTTTGCCCAAAGGACGTGTCATCATGCCGAGTACTCCTTAGCTTATATTCTGCTTCCCTCAGGTAACCACAGGGGTCAGGAGAGGAGGTCGATTGGATAATCAGAAAAGGAATCTTACGGCGGGCGCTCCACGCCCGCAGGTACACTCTGACATTATGTCCCGGAATAAACATCAAAGCTAAAATATTTGCCAGCTAATTTTTTATAGGTGCCGTCGGCAAGAATCTTCGCAATCGCGCCGTTAATTTCCTGACGCAGCGCCTCATCGTCTTTACGCAAACCTATCGCCGCCCCGGCGCCAAACAGCGTATCGTCCTGCAGATGGCCGCCGACAAAGGCGAATTCTTTACCCTGCGGCTGCTGCAGGAAGCTGTAGTCGGCCATCATCCCGGAGAGCACCGCGCCGTCGATGCGCCCCGACTCCAGGTCACGCACCACGCTATCGGCCCCCTGGTAGGCCACAATGTTTATCCCCTGCGGCCGCCAGTGCTGGTTAACATACGTCTCCTGCGCCGAGCCCTGCTCCACGCCGATGGTTTTGCCCTTCAGCTGTTCCGGCGTATTGCCTTGCAGGGTATTTTTACGCGCCACGAGGAACACCGGCCCGTTATACAACTTGTCGCTAAAGGCAATCTGCGCTTTGCGCTTCTCGGTCATATACATCCCGGAAAGGATCGCGTCGAATTTACGCGCCTTCAGCGCCGGGATAATGCCGTCGAAATTGCTTTCCACCCACACGCATTTCGCCTGCAGCTGCTGACAAATGGCGTTGCCTAAATCGATATCAAACCCCGCCAGCTTGCCCTGCGGATCTTTCCATTCAAACGGCGCGAAAGTCGGGTCGACGCCGAAGCGGATCTCCTTTCCCCCTTCGGCCAGCGCCGACGTCGACGCCATTAATGCCAGCCATAGCAACAGTGATTTTTTCATTCGCGTTCTTCTCCAGAGATTAGCGACAGTGTTTTTCCACCAGACGGGCGAACAGCGTCGCGCCGATGGTGATAATGTCATCGTTAAAGTCGTAGCCGGGGTTGTGCACCATGCAACCGCCCTTCTCCCCTTTCTCGCCATTGCCGAGCAGGAAGTAGCTGCCCGGGCGTTCGCGCAGCATAAAAGCGAAATCCTCGCTGGCGTTCATCGGCGAGACCGACTCCAGGACCCCTTCGCGGCCAAACACCTCCAGCGCCAGCGCCCGGGCGAAATCGGTCTCTTCAGGACTGTTGGTTAATACCGGATAGGAGTCGTAAACCTCCACTACGCTGCTGGCGCCATAGCTTTTGGCGGTAAAGTCAGCGAGCTCGTGAATACGCTTGATCAGCAGGTCGCGGATTTCCGGCTTCATCGCCCGCACGCTCAGCTCCATCACCGCGCTCTCCGGAATGACGTTGGAGGCGATACCGGCCTGGAAGGTGCCGACGCTGACCACTGCCGTTTCCCCCGGCGGCACGTTGCGCGCCACAATGCTCTGCAGGGCCATCACCAGCGCCGCACCGGCGACGATCGGGTCGACGGTGCGCTCGGGGTGGGCGCCGTGGCCGCCGTAGCCGGTAATCGTGATTTTGACGGTGTCCGCCGAGGCCATGAAGTTGCCGGCGTAGAAGCCCAGCTTGCCTACAGGCAGGCCTGGCATGTTGTGCAAGCCAAAGATGCGTTCGCAGGGGAACTGCTCGAACAGGCCGTCTTTAATCATTAAATCCGCGCCGCCGATAGCCTCTTCCGCCGGCTGAAAAATCAGATGCACCGTGCCGTTGAACTGACAGGCCGGCGAGGCGATATATTTCGCCGCCGCCAGCAGAATGGTGGTGTGACCGTCATGGCCGCAGGCGTGCATTTTTCCTGGCGCCGTGCTGGCCCAGGGTAAACCGGTGGTTTCCTCGATCGGCAGGGCATCCATATCGGCGCGTAAACCGATGGTGCGCGGAGAATCGCCTTTGCTCAGGCTGCCGACCACGCCGGTCTTGCCGAGACCGCGCGTCACCTGATAGCCCCATTCCGTCAGCTTGCTGGCGACCAGTTCGCTGGTATTAAACTCTTCAAGACTTAATTCCGGATTGGCATGTAAATAATGACGGATAGAAATCATTTCCGCTTCCGTCGCTTTAACTTCTGGAATTACATAATCACTCATGCCGCTCTCCGGGAAATAAATTAAGGACTTATCACGGTATCGCGATGAAAAGTTTATGCAAGCAGCATTTCTAATACCTGGAATGGACGCATCTTATTTAATAATTCACTCATCACAGCGCAATGAATAATCAAAATAGTGCAATTAAAAAATAAAAGTTTATTTTTTTGAGGATTTCCCGTTATTTACCCTACCCTGCACGGCCACATCCAGCGTTATATAAAATAAACGGGCAGGCAATTACAGAGGCTTTTCCTTCTCGCAATCGTTGCGCTGGCGGGCTGCAGCGCGCCGATCGCCGCCTCCACCAGCGGCGTGGCGTCAGATACCGCCTCGTTGTCCTCGAAGGTCAACGTTTATCATCTGACCGAAAAAGAACTGTCCACCCAGGCAACGATCAATGGTTATAAATACTGGCCGGATGCTGCGCTGGATCCGTAGCTTTCCGCGAGTGCGCCATCGCCGGATCAGGCTTTTCCTGACCCGGCGTCGCGGAGCAGCGCATTTAGTGGCCGAGGGCGCCGCTCACCAGAATCGAGGTGATGATCCCGGTCGCCGCGGCGATCAGCACATAGTTACCGTCGATATAGGACCAGTGATGGCCTTCCGGCGGGGGCGGCAGGCCGCGGTCGCTCCAGTCGCGGACGCGATATTCATCGCCACGGAACGGCGCCGGAGCCGGGTGGCCTTTGCGGAAATCGTTCCCGCGCCAGGCGAAATGGTCCTGCTCATGACGTGCCAGATCGCGTTTGTCATGGCCGTCGCGATCCGGGCCACGCTGGTCATGGTCGCCCTGATGATGCGCGTCAGGTCCGCCCTGCGGTGCATGCCCGTCATGGTCCGGACCGTTCTGCCACACCGTGGGTTGCCCCGGACGATGGCCGTCGTTCGGGCCATCGGCAAAGGCCGGGACGCTCAGCACACAGGATAAAATTACTGCCAGAGAAATCATCTTTTTCATGGTACACCTCCTGATTCAGCTCCTTTGTACCGGGCAAATGTGAAGAAAGAGTGAGTAACTGGTTAACCAGGACGATTCCTGGCATCGGCAGTCGGGAAGAGGTTGTGCTGATGGCGGGGCAATAAAAAAGGCCGCTTTCGCGACCTTTATTCAGACAGGTTAAAGGACTTATTCAGTCACTTTATTTTTTAATTCTTCGGCGCCGGTTTTGGTTTTATCCCAGCCCTTTTCCGCACCGGATTTGGTGGCGTTCCAGCCTTTTTCACTGACCTCTTTGGTCTTATCCCACCCCTTCTCGGTGCCTTCTTTGGTCTTGTTCCAGGTTTTCTGCGCGCCTTCGCTCACCTGGCTGCCGACGCTGTCCTGCTTGCCTTCGGCGGCGTGTTTCGCCTTCAGCTGCTGCTCTTCGCCCTCGTGCTGGGCCTGATGCAGCTTCTCTTTAGCGGTGTTGGCGTTGGCATTCGCCGCCGCGACGGTATCATCTGTTGCATGTGTTGTCGCAGCAAAAACCGGAGCCGCAACCAGAATAGCCGATAACGCAATCATTGCTTTTTTCATAATATCCTCTCTCACGTGTCGTGTTATGAGTCGCATTCAGGATGGCACAACGAACCGGGGATGACATTAGGAATTAGCCTGAAAAACGTCTTCGACCTCCAGCCATGGCAGAAAATGCTGCCGCCGCGCGCGCCCTGTCGGCGTTGGCATAATTTCCAACATGTTTGTTACATTTTATGAAATTTGCCCTTGATATACTTGCCGTTGACGTTTACTCGAGAATAATTCTCAGAATCATTATATTTATAAATTGGCAAACGGAACTCATTTTATGGCAAGAAAATCAGTAAGATCGCTGTTACTTACTGCGCTGCTCGCGACGCCCCTCCTCAGCTATGCAACCCAATATCCCCTGACGGTCACGGACCTTGACGGCCGGCAGGTCACCCTCGCCAAAGAGCCGCAGCGTATTATTTTGCAGGATGGTCGCGACATTATGACCCTCGCCCTGCTGGACCGGGACAATCCGTTTAAACGGCTGGTGGCATGGAATAATCTGGCGAAAAAGCAGGATGTTGCCACCTGGCAGATGCTGAAAACGACGTGGCCCCAGTCGGCCACGATCCTTGACATGGGCTTCAGCGATAAAGGGAACGTCGATCTTGAAAGCGTCATCGCCCGTCAGCCGGATCTGATGATCGCCCAGCTGCGCGCCAGGCCAGCGCTGATGGAGAGCGGCGTCATCGACAAGCTCAGCGCCCTGCACGTTCCGGTGCTGTTTGTCGACTATGAGATCGCCCCGGCGAAAGATACCGCCCCCAGCATCGACCTGCTGGGCAAAGTCCTTAACCGCGAGAGCCAGGCCAAAGCCTTTACCGATTACTATCGTCAGCAGCTGCAGTCGATTCGCCAGAAGACCGCGACCATCACGCCGAAGGCCAACGTCTTCGTGGAAGCGCTGGCCGGCAACAGCGACGCCTGCTGCTTTACCCACGGCCACAGCGGCTGGGGCGGGCTGGTGGAGGCGGTCGGGGCGAACAATATCGGTTCGCAGCTGCTGCCGGGCGCCTCCGGGTTCGTTTCGCTGGAGAAAATCATCAGCATGAAGCCCGACGCCTGGATCATGACCGGCTCGAAGCGCGGCAACAGCCAGGTGTTGCCCCTGGGTTATGCGGTTAAGCCAGAGGCGGTGAAGGCCCAGGCGCAGACGCTGCTGGCGCGACCTGGGGTCAGCCAGATCCCGGCGGTACAGGAAAAGCGGGCCTATGGCGTTTATCACCACTTCTATAACCACCCGTGGAATATTGTCGGCATGGAATACCTGGCGAAAGATATCTACCCGCAGGCCTTCGGCGATCTCAACCCGGATGAGACGTACCATTATATCGTGCGCCATTTCACCGACCTGCCGGACCAGCCGTTCGTCTTCTCCTGGCAGCAGAGCGAGTAAATACAGCATGCGTTTAACCTCCGACTCCGTGCTCGACGGGCTGCCCGCCGGGACCTCTGGCGTGATGGATGACTATCGCCGTATCGTGCGTCGCCGTCTGCTGCTGATCCTCCTGCTGGCGCTGTTGATTGTCGCGTCACTGCTGCTCGATTTTATGCTCGGCCCCTCCGGTCTGCCGCTGCAGAACCTGTGGCAGACGTTAACCGATCCGGCCAGCGCCGATCCGGGCACGCGCGCCATCGTCTGGGATATCCGCCTGCCCTATGCGGTGATGGCGATTATCGTCGGTCTGGCGCTGGGACTGGCCGGCGCCGAAATGCAGACCATCCTCAATAACCCGCTGGCCAGCCCGTTTACCCTCGGCGTCTCCTCGGCTGCGGCGTTTGGCGCCGCGCTGGCGATTGTGCTGGGTATTGGTCTGCCCGGTATTCCCGGCCAGTGGTTTATCTCGGCCAACGCCTTTATCTTCGCCCTGCTGGCGGCCCTGCTGCTGGACGGCATCACCCGCTGGACCCAGGTGGCCACCTCCGGCGTCATTCTGTTCGGCATCGCGCTGGTCTTTACCTTTAACGCTCTGGTCTCGATGCTGCAGTTCATCGCCAACGAAGACACGCTGCAGGGGCTGGTGTTCTGGACCATGGGCAGCATCGATCGCGCCTCCTGGAGCAAAGTCGCCATCCTGCTGGTCGCCCTGGCGCTGGTGATGCCCCTGTCGCTGCGCAGCGCGTGGAAGCTGACCGCCCTGCGGTTGGGCGAGGACCGGGCCATCAGCTTTGGCATTAACGTTCGCCGTCTGCGCCTGACCACGCTGCTGCGGATCAGCATCCTGTCAGCGCTTTCGGTGGCCTTTGTCGGGCCAATCGGCTTTATCGGCCTGGTGGCGCCGCATATTGCGCGGATGCTCTTCGGCGAAGACCATCGCTTTTACCTGCCCGCCAGCGCGCTGATCGGCGCCCTGGTGCTCTCCCTGGCCTCCATCGCCTCGAAAAACCTGATCCCCGGGGCCATTATTCCGGTGGGGATCGTCACTTCCCTGGTCGGGGTCCCGTTCTTTTTGAGCATCATTTTACGTCATCGGGGGCAGGTATGAGCGACCAGACATTATCCGGGCTGTCGCTGTCTCACTTCAGCGCCGGCTACCCCAGACGCAAGGTGATCGAGAACCTGACGGTTCCCCATCTGCCGCGAGGGAAAATCACCGCGCTGCTGGGGCCAAACGGCAGCGGTAAATCAACGTTAATGCGGGCGATGGCGGGTCTGGGCCCCTGCCGCGGCGAGCTGCTGCTGGAGGGGGAAAATCTGCTGACGCAGCCGTTCTCACGTCGCGCAGAGCAGGTGGTCTATCTTCCGCAGACGCTGCCCGCCGGCGTGCATCTGCATGTGCTGGAGTCGATTATCGTTGCCCAGCGCGCCGCCGGAGGACGCCACAGTCCGCAGCGCCAGGAGGAGGTGATGGCGCTGCTGCGACAGCTGGGGATTGCCCATCTGGCGATGAGCTACCTCGATCAGCTCTCCGGCGGGCAAAAGCAGCTGGTGGGTCTCGCCCAGTCGCTGATCCGCCAGCCGCGCCTGCTGCTGCTCGACGAACCGCTCAGCGCCCTTGACCTCAACTACCAGTTTCACGTGATGGATCTGGTGCGCCGGGAGACCCGGCGGCGCAACATCGTGACCCTGGTGGTGGTGCACGACATCAATATTGCCCTGCGTCACGCCGACCACGTGCTGATGCTCAAGGCGGGCCAGCTGCTCGGCGACGGCACCCCGGCCGCAGTCATCACCCCCGAGACTCTGGCGGCCGTCTATGGGGTGCGCGGGCGTATTGAACCCTGTTCGCAGGGGGTGCGGCAGGTGATTATTGACGGCCTGGTGGACAGCGAGGCCTGACCGCGGCGCGGGGCGGCACGTCC
>NZ_GL882754.1:4902-19050 GCF_000195655.1 Klebsiella sp. MS 92-3 | reverse complement strand
GCATGGACGATGACGTCGCAACCGGCAGCCGCCGCCGCGACCTGGCCGCCATCCAGCGCGTCGCCGGCTATCCACTGTATGCCATCTTCGGGATCACGTATCTGGGCGCCGCGCTTCAGCGCCCGAACCTGCCAGTTGTCTGCCACCAGCCGGCGCGCCACTTCCCCGCCGATGCCCCCGCTTGCTCCCAGAATAAGTACCTTGCCGCTGCTGTTCATCCTCTTTCCCCGTTCGCTAATGGATGCTTGACAGCCTACCTGCGGCTCATATCAAATGAAATTGCATACCATCGTCGAGCGGCTATACATATTTGTATGAATACCTCTATTCCCTGGGAGTGGTACCGAACCTTTCTCGCCGTCCTGCAGGAAGGCTCTTTATCGGGCGCATCGCGTACCCTGAACATCACTCAGCCGACGGCGGGGCGCCATATTGCCGGGCTGGAAAACGCCCTCGGCCAGGCCTTATTTACCCGCTCGCAAACCGGCCTGCTGGCGACCGACGCGGCGCTGGCGCTGCGGGTGCACGCCGAGGCGATGGACAATACCGCCCGGGCGCTGGAACGCACGGCGGCTAACTTCAGTCGCGACAGAGCCGAGCTGCGTGGCGTGGTGCGGGTGGCCGCCAGCGAGGTGGTCGGCGCCGAGGTGCTGCCGCCGCTGGTTGCCCGGCTCAGGCAAGCGTGCCCGAATATCGTCATCGAACTGATGCTCTCCAATCGATTTCAGGATCTGCTTCACCGGGAGGCGGATATCGCGGTGCGGATGGTCGCCCCGCAGCAGGAGCAGCTTATCGCCCGCCGTCTCGGCAGGATTGAGCTTGGGTTACATGCCACCGCCGCCTACCTGACGCGCCAGGGCCTGCCCACTACCCTCGACGATCTGGCCAGCCACGCGCTGATTGGTTTCGATAGCGCCACCCCTCTCGTTCGCCGGGCCCTGCAGGCTTACCCTCGTTTTCAGCGTGAGGCCTTCGCGATGCGGACCGATAGCGACCTCGCCCAGTTGAGCCTGATCCGCGCCGGAGCGGGGATCGGCATCTGCCAGGTGCCCCTTGCGGATGGCATTATTCCCCTGCAGCGAGTGCTGGCGGCCGACTTTTTTCTGTTTCTTTATACCTGGCTGGTAATGCATGAGGATCTGCGCCACAGCCCTGCCTGTAAGCGGGTATTTGATTTTCTCGCCCAGGGGTTGCAGGCGTATATTCGTGGCCTACTGGCGAGCTGACCCGCCCCATCGCGCGGGCATTTCATTGCCTGCGGAAATAGTCACTCATTGACACTGTAAATATGGCATTGTATAAAACCCCGCCCCAATAATGAGTTTCATTTGCATTACTCCCATTTGCTGGTCATCCACTCGCCTGTTTACAAGGATAGCGTTTAATGAAGAAGGTCCTTTGCGCGTTAGGCTTGATGTTCACCGCCGTCAGTTCCGCGCTGGCAACAACCTACCCCCTGACGATTGAAAACTGCGGCTATCAGGAGACCTTCACCCGGCCGCCGGAGCGCGTGGTCGCGCTGGGGCAAAATACGGTCGAAATTCTGCTGCTGCTCGGGCTGCAAAAGCAGGTGGTCGCCAGCGCCTTCTGGCCGACCAGCGTTTTACCGCAGCTGGCTGAGCAAAACGCGAAGATTAAAACCTTGACGGTGGAAATTCCGAGCCTGGAATCGGTGCTGGCGCAAAATCCTGATTTCGTTCCCGCCCAGTTGCCGCTGCTGCTGGGGCCGGAAAGCAAAGTCGCCAGGCGTGAAGATCTCGCCACCGTCGGCGTAAACAGCTACGTCTCTCCGGGGATGTGCGCCACTAAAAAGGCCACCGGCGACATGTACGGCAGCCGGCAAAAGCTGTGGGATATGACCTGGCTGTATCAGGAAATTAGCGATTTCGCCCGCATTTTCAACGTCGAAGATCGTGGTCAGGCGCTGATTGCCGATTTCAAAAAACGTGAAGCCGACCTGCGCCACGAATTTGGTAAAAACAAAAAGGATCTCTCCTTCGTCTTCTGGTTCTCCAGCGCCTCGCCTTCGGCCGATGCCTATGTTGGCGGCAAAAACAGCGCCTCCGGATTTATCGCCAGCGTGCTGGGCGGACATAATGCGATAACCTCCGAGACCGAGTGGCCCACGGTGAGCTGGGAGAGCATCATTGCCGCCAACCCGGATGTGATCGTGGTCGCCAGTCTGGACCGTAACCGCTGGGCGCTGGATAAGGCCGAGGAGAAGATCAAATTCCTCAAAAGCGATCCCGCCGTCAGCCAGCTGGAGGCGGTGAAAAAAGGCCATATCGTGGTCATGGACGGTCAGGCGATGAATCCGACCATCCGCACGCTTTACGGCGCGGAACAGGTGGGCGAGCAGCTGAGAAAAATGGGGCTGAACTGATGAGCGTCGCCGCGATTGAGACGCGCCGCAGCATACTGCTCACCGGCTGGTGTGTACTGGCAGCGATCGTGCTGGCGCTGGTGATCGCTGTGGGCGTCAGCGTCGGCGAGCTGGCCATCCCGCTGCAGAATGTCTTTTACGCTATCAGCAACAGAACCGGCTTAACCGCTGAGCCTCTCAACCGTATCTATGAGAGCGTTATCTGGGATTTCCGCCTCAGCCGCGCGCTGGTCGCCGCCTGCTGCGGCGCAGGCCTCGCTATCTGCGGCGTCGTGCTGCAAAGCCTGCTGAAAAATGCCCTCGCGGAACCCTACGTCCTCGGCGTCTCCGCCGGGGCCTCCACCGGCGCGGTGTCGATCGTGGTGCTGGGCCTTGGCGCTGGCGCAATTTCCCTCTCGGCAGGGGCCTTTGCCGGGGCCTTCGCCGCCTTCGCCTTTGTCGCCTTGCTGACTAACGGCGCGCGCGGCGGCAATGAGCGTACCATTCTGGCGGGCGTTGCCGCCTCGCAGTTATTTAACGCCATCACGGCTTACACCATCAGCACCTCCGCCAGCGCGCAGCAGGCGCGCGATGTGATGTTCTGGCTGCTGGGCAGCTTCAGCGGCGTTCGCTGGCCCGAATTCCAGCTGGTCATTGTGGTGGTGCTCGCGGGTCTGGCGGTCTGCCTGTGGTATGCCCGGGCGCTGGACGCGTTCACCTTCGGCGACGATGCCGCCGCCTCGCTGGGGATTGCTGTGCCGCGCGTGCGCCTGATCCTCTTCACCACTGCGGCGCTGATCACCGCCACCATCGTCAGCATGGCCGGCTCAATCGGCTTTGTTGGCCTGGTGGTGCCGCACGTGATGCGTTTCTTCTTTGGCCCGCTGCACCGAACGTTGCTGATCGCCAGCGCGCTGGCAGGGGCGATATTGATGGTACTGGCGGACATTGCGTCGCGCCTGCTGATTGCCCCGCAAAGTCTGCCCGTTGGGGTAGTAACCGCCCTGGTTGGGGTGCCTTTCTTTGCCGTGATTATCTACCGCTCAAGGAATAAGTGATGAGTATTTGCGCTGAAAATATCACCTGGAAGGCAGGCAAAAAGGTCATCGTCAATAATGTCTCGCTGCGGGTGCCGCGAGGCGAAACGGTCGGACTGCTGGGGCCCAACGGCTGCGGCAAATCCTCGCTGCTGCGCGTTCTGGCGGGCCTGCGCCGCCCGGATGCAGGTCGCGTCACCCTCGACGGCCAGGATATCGCCCGGATGGCGAAAAAGCAGCTCGCCCGCCGCGTGGCTTTCGTCGAGCAACACGGCATGACCGAGGCCAATATGCGGGTGCGCGACGTCGTGCGCCTGGGACGCATTCCCCACCACTCTCCGTTCTCAAACTGGAGCGCTCAGGATGACGAGGCGATTGCCGCCGCGCTGCAGCGGGTAGCGATGCTGGAGAAAAGCGAACAGGGATGGTTAAGCCTCTCCGGCGGCGAGCGGCAGCGGGTGCATATCGCCCGCGCGCTGGCGCAGAGCCCGAGCGAAATCCTACTGGATGAGCCGACCAACCATCTGGATATACACCATCAGATGCAGTTAATGCAGTTGATCAGCGAGCTGCCGGTAACCAGCATTGTGGCCATTCACGATCTTAACCATGCCGCGATGTTCTGCGATTCGCTGATCGTGATGCAGCAGGGGCAGATCCTCGCCAGCGGGACGCCGGAGGAGATTTTGTCCGAAGGGCTGCTGTGGGACGTTTTCCGGGTGAAAACCAAAATCGAGATCTCCCCTTACCACGGCAAAAAGCACATTCATTTCATCGTTTAGGTTGGGCGGATATGCCTCTTTTCTCCCTGCGCCCTGCGGCAACCCTCTGGCCTCCGGTGTTACTGGGAAGCCAGTTCGTTTTTAATATTGGCTTTTACGCGGTCGTTCCTTTCCTCGCTCTCTTCCTGCGCGACGACATGCTGCTCTCAGGCGGACTTATCGGCCTGATCCTCGGGCTGCGTACCTTCTCCCAACAGGGCATGTTTATCCTCGGCGGGACGCTGGCCGACCGCTATGGCGCTAAGGCGATCATTCTCGCCGGCTGCGTCGTTCGCGTCGCCGGTTTTCTCCTGCTGGCGTGCGGGGCGTCGCTGTGGCCCATTATCCTCGGCGCCTGCCTGACCGGCGTCGGCGGCGCCCTGTTCTCCCCGTCGATAGAGGCCCTGCTGGCGCGGGCCGGTACCCTCAGCCAGGCCAACGGGAAACGCAGTCGCGCCGAGTGGTTTGCGCTGTTTGCGGTATGCGGTGAACTGGGAGCGGTGATCGGCCCGGTGGCCGGAGGCGTGCTGAGCGGGATCGGCTTTCGGCATATCGCCCTCGCCGGCGCGGGAATATTTCTTCTGGCGCTGGCGGTGCTCTTTTTCTGTCTGCCCGCCGACGGGCACACGACAACAACGCGCAGACGAGTCCCATGGTGGACGCCTTTGCGCCAGCCGCGCTTTGTCGCGTTTATTCTCGCCTACAGCTCATGGCTGTTGAGCTACAACCAACTGTACCTCGCCCTGCCGGTGGAGATCCAACGTTCCGGCGGCCGCGAGCAGGATCTGGCGCCGCTCTTTATGCTGGCCTCGCTGTTGATTATCACCCTCCAGCTCCCTCTCGCCCGCTTCGCCCGGCGAATGGGCGCCGTGCGCATCCTGCCGGTGGGCTTTCTGCTGCTGTCGGCTTCCTTTGCCAGCGTGGCGTTATTCGCCGCCGCCCCACCCGCCGAAGGTTGGCTGCGGTTAATGCCGGCGGCTGGTTTTGTCACGCTGCTCACCCTCGGCCAGATGCTGTTAGTGCCCGCAGCCAAGGATCTGATCCCGCTGTTCGCCGAGGAGTCGACGCTGGGCGCCCACTACGGAGCGCTCGCCACCGCAGGAGGGTGCGCGGTGTTAGCCGGGAATTTACTGCTCGGTCATTTGCTTGACCAGGCGCTCATTCCCTCGCCGCAGGCGGTTTATCCCTGGCTTCTGCTGGCGCTGTTTCCGCTGTGCAGCGCCGTCGCCCTGCGGGCAATCTGTCGCCCGCTGGCGGCAACATGACGCAGAGCGGGCAACAGCCCGCTCTGGAAGTGAACCGACGATAAAGTACATCGCCTGGGGAAGATAACGGGCGCGCCCCGCCTTACTTTGCCGCCAGCTCGCGACGAATAATCTCGGCGCCGGCGCTCAGGGCGTGCAGTTTGCCGGTCGCGACATGGCGCGGCAGCGGCGCCATACCGCAGTTGGTGGACGGGTAGAGTTTCTCGGCATCGACGAACGCCAGCGCCTTGCGCAGGGTTCCAGCCACCTCTTCCGGGGTTTCGATCGCATGGCTGGCGACATCGATCGCCCCGACCATCACCTTTTTACCGCGGATCAACTCCAGCAGATCCATCGGCACGCGCGAGTTGTGGCACTCGAGAGAGATAATATCAAGGGACGATTTCTGCAGCTGCGGGAAAGCCTCTTCATACTGTCGCCACTCGGAGCCCAGCGTCTTTTTCCAGTCGGTATTGGCCTTGATGCCATAGCCGTAGCAGATATGCACCGCTGTCTCACACTTCAGCCCTTCGGTGGCTCGTTCTAAGGCGGCGATCCCCCAGTCGTTGACCTCATCGAAGAAGACGTTAAAGGCCGGCTCATCGAACTGAATAATATCAACCCCCGCAGCCTCTAACTCTTTCGCTTCCTGATTGAGGATTTTGGCAAATTCCCAGGCCAGCTTTTCCCGGCTTTTATAGTGGTTGTCATACAGCGTGTCGATCATGGTCATCGGGCCCGGAAGCGCCCATTTGATCGGCTGACTGGTGAGCTGCCGCAGATAGCGAGCGTCCTCCACGAAGACCGGTTTCTGGCGCTCCACGGCGCCCACCACCGTCGGAACACTGGCCTCATAGCGGTTACGAATTTTCACGATCTCGCGTTTGGCAAAATCCACCCCGCTGAGATGCTCGATGAAGGTGGTGACAAAGTGCTGCCGCGTTTGCTCGCCGTCGCTGACAATATCGATCCCGGCCCGCAGCTGGTCGTCGAGGGATAACCGCAAGGCGTCGCGCTTGCCGGCCAGTAATTCTTCGCTGGACAGTTTCCAGGGCGACCACAGGGTCTCTGGCTGCGCCAGCCAGGAAGGTTTCGGTAAACTGCCGGCGGTCGATGTCGGAAGCCATGTTTTCATAGTCATTAGCCTTTTATATGGGTTTAGCAAAGCGCGAAATTAGCAGACCATTGCTCAAGCAACGTCTTGTGCGGGTTGATAAAATGTTGTTGTGTAAATTTCCCCTGCTCAATCGCCAACAGGCTGCGCTCTTCCCGGTCATAGACGATTTTTGTTAATGAATGATCCAGGTGGCTGAGATTGGGCTGATAGTATTGCCCCGCCGGGGAGTTGGCATTGTAGATCTCCGGGCGATATATTTTCTGAAACGTCTCCATCGTGCTGATGGTGGCGATCAGTTCCAGGCTGGTGTAATCGCTGAGCAGATCGCCGGTAAAATAAAAGGCCAACGGCGCGACGCTGTTTTTTGGCATAAAATAGCGTACCTGCAGACCCATTTTGCTGAAATAGCGCTCGGTCAGCGAGACGCCTTCCTGAGCATATTCAATGCCGAGGACCGGATGTTCGTTACCGGTGCGATGGTAAACATCTTTACTGGAGACGCTCAGGCAAATCACCGGCGCCTTGCTGAAGTTGGCGCGCCAGGCGCTGGATTGCACAAAATCCTTAAAGATATTGCCGTGCAGCTCGCCAAAGTTTTCCGGTACGCTGAAGCGACTCTGGTCCTTATTATGTTCCAGCAGCAGTACGCTAAAATCGTAATCCCGCACATAGGAGGAGAAGTTATTGCCGACGATACCGGCATGACGCTCCCCGCTCTTTTTATCGACAATATGCGTTTGCAGGATCTCAATCACCGGGAAGCTGGCGCTATCCTGAGCAATATTCATCTCGACAGAAATAATATCCAGTTCCACCGCATAGCGATCGTTATGGGGATTATCCCAGTGGGCCAGGCTATTAAAACGGTTATTCATCATGATTAACGTATTGCGCAGATTTTCCTCACGGTTCACCCCTCTGGCTAAATTAGCGAAGTTGGTGGTAATACGCGTATTTTCCGCAGGGTTATAATTTTCATCAAACCGGGTGCGCTTAATCGTATAGGTAAATTTATTATTCATGGCGATTGTCCATCCTGATGGCGGGCATAAAGCGAACCCGGCGGAATACTCTCCACCAGCCTGGCGACGCGGAGTCAGGCCGGGCGCGCTTCAACCGGTAAATGTTGTTGATTCGTTAATGAACCTATTTTTGCCAGAGTCAGCGCTGGAGGGAAAGCGACTTAAATTCAATGCAACATGAGCCATCCTCATGTTGCTCCAGGCGGTGGCCGATGGCCGACGCAGGCCGACAATATTAGTCAATAAACGTTTGTTCAATGGATGTCGGCGGGGTACACTCTTTAACCACTATAAGATGGGCTTTTACCTGCCCGCCGTACCCGTTTAGCTGGAGCTTTTGTCGTACAGAATGATTGTTGATATCAGTATTATGTCGATGTGCATGGCCGTACTGCTGATTATGAGCGTACTGCTGAATTAAGAGGCTCCCGAACGCAATGACACTCGCTCTCATCTGACCTCCACATTCGCGAGGAAAAAAGAAGATTCAGAGGATTCGCGCCGCCTGGGATTGTTCCTCCTGCCGGCACCCTCTACTCTTTTGGGACTTGCTTATTGAGGAATCCCGGATGAAAAAAGCTCTGCTTGCCCTGTTCGCTATCGCCACCGTTACCGCCGCCAGCGCCTTTGCGGCTGATAAAACCGACGTCCCGGCGCCTGTCGTCGATAACGGAGTCCGCCCGCCGATGGAGAGGGATCGTGGCCCCCTGCCGCCGTTCCCGCCGCAGCTTCCGCCGCACAGACCGGTGCTGTTTTCAGCCACGGTAGCAACCGATACGCCAGCGGAAACCATTAACAAACTGACCGCGCTGATCCCCGCCGGCCAGGCGAAACACTACGAAGTGCACGTTGAGGTGGTGCCGGTTGGCGAGGGAACCGACAGACAATAGCCCAAAGGAGATCTACGCTGTCATCTGTCAGCAATAAAAAAACTGCCGCATATCGCGGCAGCTTTTATGTACTTATTTACAGCTGAGCAGCTGAAAATTAGCTACGCACTTTCCGGTAGATAAACAGTACCACCAGCGCACCGATAACCGCTACCACGAAGCTGCCGAAATTAAACCCATCGACCTTGCCAAAACCAAACAGGGTACTGATCCAGCCGCCGACCACGGCGCCGATGATCCCCAAAATAACGGTCACGATAAATCCGCCGCCATCTTTTCCCGGCATAATCCACTTGGCTAAAATACCGGCAATAAGTCCAAAAATGATCCAGGAAAGAATACCCATGGTTAACCGTCCTCTTGTTACCTTTAAGCATTTAGTATTGAAAAGAGTAGCATAAATAACGAGAGTGGATCGGTAATAATATAAATATTAGATAATTCCCTGCCGACGCCCGGCTGATCTTGTGACAACCTCTCTGGCTCTGGCAGGCCGCCTCTCGCTTATTACCTTAAAAAAAGGGAGGCTATTCGCCTCCCGCCATGCGGCTTATATTACCGCGGTGGTTAGTCGTGATGAACAACATAACCGCGACTGTTCGTCGAAGATTTCAATTTGCCAGACCTGATGGCGCGTCCCGACGTGCAGCGCTTTGCAGACGCCGCGCACCCGGCCCCCGCGCGCCGAACGGATGTGGTTGGCGTTAACCTCCAGCCCCACCACCTTTTGTTCGCCTTCGCTGCACAGATAGCCTGCCACCGACCCCAGGGTCTCCGCCAGCACCACCGACGCTCCGCCGTGCAGCAGGCCAAACGGCTGCTGTGTGCGGCTATCGACCGGCATAGTGGCCTCCAGCGTATCGTCGGTAACGGTCTCAAAGCGAATATCGAGCAGCCCTACCATGTTCCCCTCACCGAGCCGGTTGAGCTGCTCCAGCGTGGCCTGACGTTTCCAAATCATCCGATTATCTCCAGTAACGCCTGCAGCGGGTGGCGAACGCCGCTGCCTTCAATACGCTTCACCTGACTGCGGCAGGAGTAGCCCGTCACCAGACAGCGGTTTCGCGGCAGCCGCTGCATCGCCTGCTGCCAGGAGAGCGCGTAAATGGCCAACGAGTTGGCGTGGTTTTTCACTTCATGACCATAGGTGCCAGCCATCCCGCAACACCCAACGCTGACGTTTTCCAGCTTCGCGCCGAAGTGGGCAAAAATATCTCCCCACTGCTTTGTCGCCGCCGGTAGCGCGGTCACTTCGGTACAGTGACCGAACAGGTACCAGGGCTCACCGCCCAGATCGGGACGGGCGTCGCTGGTTAGGGCCTTCGGCAACCACTCATGGACTAACAGCACCTGAAAATCGCCGCGCTTGTCGCCGAGCGTCTGCTTGTACTCATCGCGGTAGCAGAGCACCAGCGCCGGATCGACGCCCACCAGCGGCATGCCCAGCTGCGCCACGCGGTTGAGGAAGTCCGCCGTCTTCTGCGCGGTGCGCGCGAAGCGGGTGAGGAAGCCTTTGATATGCTGCGCCTTGCCATTCGGCGAGAACGGCAGGAGCACCGGCTGATAGCCTAAGGCCTCGACCAGACGGATAAAGTCGGCCACCACCTGGGCGTCGTAGTAGCTGGTGAAGGGATCCTGCACCACCAGCACCATCTTCGCTTTCTGCTCGGCGCTCAGCGCTTCGAGCTGCTCAAGGGTCATATTGGCGGAACGGTGGCCGGCCATCTGCTGCTTCAGCGACGGCGCCGAGAGCAGCGGCAGATCGACCATCCCGATATGCTTCTCCGACAGCTTTTTCAGCCAAGGCTGGTTAATAAAAAAGTTAAAGGTCTTCGGCGCCTGCGCCATCAGCGGTGCATAAGATTCGACCGAGGCCACCAGATGATCGCGCACCGGCCGCAGATAGCGGCTGTGGTACAGCTGCAGGAAGCGCGAGCGGAACTCGGGAACATCGATTTTGATCGGGCACTGGGTCGAACAGGCTTTACAGGCCAGACAGCCGGACATCGCCTCTTTGACCTCATGCGAGAAGTCATATTCGCCTTTGCGCGCATGCCAGCTGTTGCGCGTGCGCGCCACCAGCGAGCGCAGGCTGACGCCCTGCTCCGGCAGCGCCTTCTCCAGCTGGTTGGGATCGACGCCGCGGTCGGCCAGCAGGCGCAGCCATTCCCGCACCAGCGTCGCCCGCCCTTTCGGCGAGTGGATGCGCTGGTTGCTGACTTTCATCGACGGACACATCGGGCTCTTGACGTCAAAGTTGAAGCACAGCCCGTTGCCATTACACTCCATCGCCCCACGCCAGCTGCTGCGCACCGCGATGGGGATCTGCCGATCCCAGGTGCCGCGCTTCGCCGCATCCACTTTCATCATCGGCGCGTCGATACCTTCCGGAGGACAGATTTTCCCCGGATTCAGGCGGTTATCGGGATCGAAGACCGCTTTGATCTTGCGCAGCTCGGCATACAGCGTCTCGCCAAAGAAGGCCGGGCTGTACTCCGCGCGGAACCCTTTGCCATGTTCGCCCCACAGCAGGCCGCCATACTTCGCCGTCAGCGCTACCACCTCGTCGGAGATCTGCTTCATCAGCACCTCCTGCTGCGGATCGCACATGTCCAGCGCCGGGCGCACGTGCAGCACCCCGGCATCAACGTGGCCAAACATGCCGTAGCTCAGGCCGTGGCTGTCGAGCAGCGCGCGGAACTCGACGATGTAATCCGCCAGATGTTCGGGCGGTACGCAGGTGTCCTCGGCGAAAGGAATAGGCTTGGCGGCGCCTTTGGCATTACCCAACAGGCCGACGGCCTTCTTGCGCATGGCATAGATGCGCTCCACGCCTTCAAGATCGTGACAAACCTGCCAGCCAATGACGCCCGCCTCGCTGGCGGCCATCAGCTCGTCCAGCCGCTGGCACAGGGTAGCAACCTGCTGGTCAATCAGCGCCGCGTCATCGCCGGCGAATTCGACGATATTGAGCCCGAGCATCTCTTTATCCGGTACGTCGGTGATCAGTTCGCTTACCGAGTGCCAGACGATATCCTCGCGCGCCAGATTGAGAACTTTAGAATCGACGGTCTCCACCGACAGGGCTTTCGCTTCGACCATAAAGGGCGCATTGCGCAGCGCAGAGTCGAAGGAGTCATATTTGACGTTGACCAGACGGCGCACCTTCGGCAGGCGGGTGATATCCAGCCGCGCTTCGGTAATAAACGCCAGCGTCCCTTCCGAACCGGTTAAAATACGGGTCAGGTCGAACTCGCTCATCTCATCGTTAAAGACGTGACGCAGATCGTATCCGGTGAGGAAGCGGTTGAGTTTGGGAAACTTATCAATGATCAGGTCACGCTGCGCCTTGCAGCGCTGGTAGACCGTGTTGTAGATCCGGCCAACCGTCGAGGGGGTATTGCCCAGCGTCTCCGCCAGCGCCACCGGCACCGCCTGGGTATCGAGGATATCCCCGCCCATCAGCACCGCCCGCAGGCCGAGCACGTGATCCGACGTTTTGCCGTACACCAGCGATCCCTGGCCGGACGCGTCGGTGTTAATCATCCCCCCCAGCGTGGCGCGGTTGCTGGTGGATAGCTCAGGCGCAAAGAAGTAACCATAGGGTTTAAGAAACTGGTTCAGCTGATCTTTGATGACCCCGGCTTCAACGCGCACCCAGCCCTCTTCGGGGTTGATTTCGATAATGCGGTTCATATAGCGGGACATATCGACGATAATCCCGCCGTTCAGCGCCTGGCCGTTAGTGCCGGTGCCGCCGCCACGCGGTGTGAAGATCAGCGATTTAAAACGCGGTTCGGCGGCGACGCGCGCCAGCAACGCCACGTCCGCCGTGGATCGAGGAAAAATGACCGCATCCGGCAGCAGCTGATAGACGCTGTTGTCGGTGGCCATCGTTAGCCTGTCGGCATAGCTGGTGGCGGTATCGCCGGTAAAACCCTGTTGCTCCAGTACCTGCAAAAAATTCAGCACCAGTTGAACTACCCCTGGCGCCTGAGAAATTTGTGGGATCATCGCGCTTGACCCTGCCTGACTATGTTGTGTTTGAAAATATTGTGTTGGTGCTAACTAAACGTTTGCGTAGCGCATTCAACTTTTTATCACATTTTTTTCATATGCGCCCACGTGTTTTCTGTGCAAAATCAGCCCGGCAAAATTATTGATATTATTATCAGTATATGGATTTACGCGGCGCCAGCTGTTTGGCGCGACTGGAAAGGTAAAATTTCTCTATGATTAATCCCCATCAGCCTCGGGACATTCCGCAAATACTGCTGTCGGTGCTGTTCCTGGCCCTGATTATCATATCCTGCCTGTGGGTTGTGCAGCCGTTTATTCTGTCCTTCGCCTGGGCCGGTACGGTGGTGATCGCCACCTGGCCGGTGCTGCTGCGTCTGCAGCGTGTGCTGTTCGGCAAACGACTGCTGGCGGTGCTGGCGATGACCCTGTTGCTGTTTCTGCTATTCGTTATTCCTATCGCTCTGCTGGTCAACAGCCTGGTGGATAACAGCGTTCCGCTGATCAAACTCATCAGCAGCGGAAATGTGACGCTGCCGGATTTCGCCTGGCTCAACAGCGTACCGCTGGTCGGCGATAAACTGTACTCCGCCTGGCACGGTCTGCTGGATATGGGCGGCTCGGCGATTATGGCCAAGGTTCGTCCCTATATTGGCACCACCACCAGCTGGTTTGTCGGTCAGGCGGCGCACATCGGCAAGCTGCTGGTCTACTGCGGTTTGATGCTGCTGTTCAGCGCGCTGCTCTACTGGCGCGGCGAGCAGGTGGCCTATGGTTTCCGCTACTTCGCCACGCGCCTCGCGGCCAAACGCGGCGACGCCGCGGTGCTGCTGGCCGGCCAGGCCGTGCGCGCCGTGGCGCTGGGCGTGGTGGTCACTGCCCTCACTCAGGCGGTACTGGGCGGGATTGGCCTTGCCGTCTCCGGCGTGCCCTACGCCGCTCTGCTGACCGTGGTGATGATCTTTACCTGTCTGGTTCAGCTCGGCCCTTTACTGGTTTTGGTGCCGTCGATTATCTGGCTTTACTGGAGCGGGGACACCACCTGGGGCACCGTGCTGCTGGTCTGGAGCTGCGTAGTCGGCACCATGGACAACGTTATTCGTCCGGTGCTCATCCGCATGGGCGCCGACCTGCCAATGATCCTTATCCTCACCGGCGTCATTGGCGGCCTGATCGCCTTCGGCATGATCGGCCTGTTTATCGGTCCGGTGCTGCTCGCCGTCTCCTGGCGACTGTATGACGCCTGGGTGCATGAGGTGCCGCCGCCGCCGAAAGACCCTGACGTCGTCCTTGAAGAGCTCAGTGAGCTGGAGGCCGGTCGCAAGTAATGCCTGGCAGGCGGGGAGACCCGCCTGTTTCTTTGCCCGCATATTGTTAAGCAAAATTTATTGATCGCCGGCAATGCGCTGGCCCCGCGCGCCCTTCACCTCGCTTTCCTCCCCCGGTCCTTCACAACAATTTAACTATTGAGAGGAATCTGATCGACGGCAAAGGCCCCGCTGCCTACTATTAGCTCACGGTTATAAATCAACACCTTGATTTATAAGCATGGAAATCCCCTGAGTGAAACAACGAATTGCTGTGTGTAGTCTTTGCCCATCTCCCACGATGGGCTTTTTTTTGCCCTGCGCATCACGACACCAGATAGCCTGACACCGGTAAAAAAAATCCCCCCCCCCCCCCCCCCGGGGGGGGGCC
>NZ_GL882754.1:0-4797 GCF_000195655.1 Klebsiella sp. MS 92-3 | reverse complement strand
GGCCGCGCGGCGGGGGATCGGTCCTGTCAGGGCGAACTTATTTTTTCAGTTCCGCCAGACCTAACCAGGTTTGTACCACGGTATCCGGGTTCAGGGACAAGCTATCAATCCCCTCTTCCATCAGCCAGGCGGCGAAATCCTCATGGTCAGACGGCCCCTGGCCGCAGATGCCGACGTATTTACCCTGTTTCTTCGCCGCGCGGATGGCCATCGACAGCAGGGCTTTCACCGCGTCGTTGCGTTCATCAAACAGCTCAGAAACCACACCGGAATCGCGGTCCAGACCGAGCGCCAGCTGGGTCATGTCGTTCGAACCGATGGAGAAGCCGTCGAAGTACTCGAGGAACTGCTCCGCCAGCAAGGCGTTCGACGGGATCTCGCACATCATAATGATCTTCAGCCCGTTCTCGCCGCGCTTCAGCCCCTGACGCTCCAGCTCTTCGACCACCGCTTTCGCCTGGGCGACGGTACGGACGAACGGGACCATCACTTCAACGTTGGTCAGTCCCATATCGTTACGCACGCGCTTCATCGCTTCGCACTCAAGGGCGAAGCAGTCGCGGAAGCTTTCGGAAACGTAGCGTCCGGCGCCGCGGAAGCCGAGCATCGGGTTCTCTTCTTCCGGCTCATAGCGCTCGCCGCCCACCAGGTTGGCGTATTCGTTCGATTTGAAGTCCGACAGACGCACGATCACCCGTTTCGGATAGAAAGCGGCGCCGAGGGTGGCGATCCCTTCGGTCAGGCGGCCAACGTAGAACTCTCTCGGCGAATCGTAGCCTTTCATCAGCTCGCGGATTTCGTTCTGCAGGCCCGGCTCCTGGTCGTCAAACTCCAGCAGCGCGCGCGGATGAACGCCAATCATGCGGTTGATGATAAATTCCAGCCGCGCCAGACCGACGCCTTCGTTCGGCAGGCAGGCGAAGTCGAACGCGCGATCCGGGTTGCCGACGTTCATCATCACCTTCAGCGGCAGATCCGGCATGTCGCCGACGCTGGAGCTCTTGACGCTGAAGTCGAGCAGCTCGGCGTAGACATAGCCGGTGTCGCCTTCGGCGCAGGAGACGGTGACATTCTGATTTTCCTGAATGCGATCGGTAGCATCGCCGCAGCCGACCACCGCCGGGATCCCCAGCTCACGGGCGATAATCGCCGCGTGACAGGTACGCCCGCCGCGGTTGGTGACAATCGCCGAGGCTTTTTTCATGATCGGTTCCCAGTCCGGGTCGGTCATGTCGGTAACCAGTACGTCGCCTGGCTCAATGCGATTCATCTCGCTGATATCGTGGATCACCTTGACCGGACCGGCGCCAATACGGTGGCCGATGGCGCGCCCTTCGGCGATGATCTGCCCCTGAGCGTGGAGGGTATAACGCTCCATCACCTGGCCGCGGGAACGCACGGTTTCAGGACGCGCCTGGACGATAAATAGCTTACCGGTGTGGCCATCTTTCGCCCACTCGATATCCATCGGACGGCCGTAGTGCTTCTCGATCTGCACCGCCTGCTTCGCCAGCTCCTGCACCTCCTCGTTGCTTAACGAGAAAATATCGCGCTGCGCCTGCGGCACATCTTCGATACGCACCTGTTTACCGTGCTCCTGGGTCGGCGCGTAAACCATACGGATCTTTTTCGACCCCATGGTGCGGCGCACGATCGCCGGACGGCCAGCGGCCAGCGTCGGTTTGTGGACGTAGAATTCGTCCGGGTTCACCGCGCCCTGCACCACCATCTCGCCCAAACCCCACGCCGAGGTGATAAACACCACCTGGTCAAAGCCGGATTCGGTATCGATGGAGAACATGACGCCGGAGGAGGCCAGATCGGAGCGGACCATCCTCTGCACCCCGGCGGAGAGCGCCACGCCGCGGTGATCGTAACCCTGATGCACGCGGTAGGAGATTGCGCGATCGTTAAACAGCGAAGCAAATACGTGCTTCACGGCAACGAGCACGGCGTCAAAGCCCTGCACGTTGAGGAATGTCTCTTGCTGTCCGGCGAAGGAGGCGTCCGGCATATCTTCCGCGGTGGCGGAAGAGCGCACGGCGAATGAGGCCTCGGCGTCATCGGCGGACAGCAGGTCATAAGCATCGCGAATCGCGTTTTCCAGTTCGCTCTGGAAGGGGGTATCGATGATCCACTGTCGGATCTGCGCGCCCGCTTTCGCTAATGCGGAAACGTCGTCAATGTCGGTTTCATCCAGCAGCGCATAGATGCGCTGGTTAACACCGCTTTGGTCCAGGAACTGATTGAAAGCATCAGCGGTGGTGGCAAACCCGTTAGGTACGGAAACACCCATACCGGACAGATTCGTAATCATTTCACCAAGGGAGGCATTTTTGCCCCCAACTCTGTCTACATCATTCATGCCGAGTTGGTTATACCAAAGCACCAGCGGTGACGAGCCATTGTTGGACATCGAGACAATCCTTTTGTGATTTAATACCAGTGAAAAAAATTTCACGATCGACTGCAGGATTATCCTGACATATTTATGAAGCTGAAAAAAACGGTGAATCGTTCAAGCAAATTATTTTTTCATTTTTCGGACTGTTCCCCCGATATTGCTAACTTGATGATTTTTAGGAATTCTGATGGAAAACGCTGGAAATAACGGCGACAAAAAGAAAATGAACCACCCTTTTCATAAAAAACAAAAATAGCGTTTCAATTTTAACAAGAGACAAATCAAACAGGGATATGCTTAAATTTAATATCCGCTTTCAGGCAATTAAACTCATTATACCGGATGGTCAAAATGGAAAGTGCTGTAGATCGCCACGTATTTTATATTTCTGACGGTACCGCCATTACGGCGGAGGTGCTGGGGCATGCCGTGATGTCGCAATTCCCGGTCGCCATCAGCAGCGTAACCCTGCCGTTTGTGGAAAACATCAGCCGCGCGCGGGCGGTGAAGGAGCAGATCGACGCCATCTATCAGCAAACGGGTATTCGCCCGCTGGTGTTCTACTCCATCGTCATCCCGGAAATACGCGACATTATTCTGCAAAGCGAAGGCTTTTGTCAGGATATCGTGCAGGCGCTGGTGGCCCCGCTGCAGCAGGAGCTCAACCTCGACCCGACGCCGGTGGCCCACCGCACCCACGGCCTCAACCCCGGCAATCTGATTAAATACGATGCGCGTATCGCCGCCATCGATTATACCCTCGCCCATGACGATGGCATCTCGCTGCGCAACCTTGACCAGGCGCAGGTGATCCTCCTCGGCGTCTCGCGCTGCGGCAAAACACCCACCAGTCTGTATCTCGCCATGCAGTACGGTATTCGCGCCGCCAACTATCCGTTTATCGCCGACGATATGGACAATCTGGTGCTGCCGGCCTCGCTGAAACCCCTGCAGCATAAGATGTTCGGCCTGACCATCAATCCGGAGCGTCTGGCGGCGATCCGCGAGGAGCGCCGGGAGAACAGCCGCTACGCCTCGCTGCGCCAGTGTCGGATGGAAGTGACCGAAGTGGAGGCCCTGTATCGCAAGAATAAAATCCCCTGCCTGAACAGCACCAACTATTCCGTTGAGGAAATAGCGACAAAAATCATGGACATCATGGGGCTGAATCGCAGAATGTACTAATACACTAGTACATTATTAAAAATTTGTTTATGCTATCACCCGTGGCCTATACAGGATCATGCCCTGCTCTTGCAATAAGCAGGGATTGGTTTATCGTGATGCGCATCACTTCCCGGCATTTTCGCCGCGGAAGAAACAGATTTTTGAGACCCCAATGAATAAAACAGACGAATTGCGTACCGCGCGCATTGAGAGCCTGGTAACGCCCGCGGAGCTGGCCCAGCGCCATCCCGTGACGGCCGACGTGGCTGCCCACGTCTCGGCCTCCCGCCGCCGAATTGAAAAAATCCTCAACGGCGAAGACCGCCGACTGCTGGTGATTATCGGCCCCTGCTCCATTCACGACACCGACGCGGCGCTGGAGTATGCCCGCCGCCTGCAGGGCATGCGCGAGCGCTATCAGCCGCAGCTGGAGATCGTGATGCGCACCTACTTTGAAAAACCGCGTACCGTGGTGGGCTGGAAAGGCTTAATCTCCGATCCCGACCTCAACGGCAGCTACCGGGTCAACCACGGAATTGAGCTGGCGCGGCGCCTGCTGCTGCAGGTTAATGAGCTGGGGGTACCGACGGCCACCGAGTTTCTCGATATGGTGACCGGTCAGTTTATCGCCGATCTCATCAGCTGGGGGGCCATCGGGGCGCGCACCACTGAAAGCCAGATCCACCGTGAAATGGCCTCAGCGCTCTCCTGCCCGGTTGGATTTAAAAACGGCACCGACGGCAATACGCGTATCGCGGTGGACGCCATCCGCGCCTCCCGCGCCAGCCATATGTTCCTCTCCCCGGACAAACAGGGGCAGATGACGATTTACCAGACCAGCGGCAACCCGTACGGGCACATCATTATGCGCGGCGGCAAACGGCCAAACTATCACGCCGAGGATATCGCCGCCGCCGGCGAGGCGCTGCGTGAATTCGATCTGCCGGAACAGCTGGTCGTTGATTTCAGCCATGGCAACTGCCAGAAGCAGCACCGCCGTCAGCTGGAGGTGTGCGCCGATATCTGTCAGCAAATTCGCGCGGGCTCCACCGCCATCGCCGGGATTATGGCCGAAAGCTTCCTGCAGGAAGGCACTCAGAAAGTGGTCCCCGGCCAGCCGTTGACCTGGGGCCAGTCGATCACCGACCCCTGCCTGAGCTGGGAAGACAGCGAAAGATTATTGAGCGAGCTGGCTGCGGCCACCGCCTCCCGCCTGTAACCGCTCC
>NZ_GL882753.1:0-10879 GCF_000195655.1 Klebsiella sp. MS 92-3 | reverse complement strand
AGCCAGCCGCGACATCGCCCGCGAGATGGCGGTCAGGTTCGAGCCGAGATTACGGTAGATGTACCACCCGGCGCAGCCGGTGATCGCCAGCGCCAGCAGCGCGGAAAGCAGAATAAACATACTGATGGAGCGCAGCTCCCGATGGCTCTGCGCCGCCCGCTGCTCTGAGGCTTCCGCCACCCGGGTCACGTACTGATTGATATCTTCGTTAAGCAACGCGACCAGCGCTTTGATGTGATACATGTACCAGCTGATCGTCAGGTCGCTCTCCTCCAGCTGGGCCGACAGCGGGGCCAGCGTCGCCAGCTCGCGGGTCACATCAGGGAGGACAAACGCCAGCGCGGGATCGGCGCTGCGTGTCGGCAGGGCGCCGCGCAGCTGGTCGAGTTGCAGGACGATCGACCGCGGCGTGACGGTATGGATCGCAGCCACGATCAGCCGGTCCATCTCGGCCAGCCGGCGCGGATCGATCGCCTTATCCCCGCCGCGATCGTTAAGATCGGCGAGATGGCGCAGGTTACTCTGATTCTGGTAAAGCGAACTCAGCAGCGCATTGCGCTGCAGATGGCGGCGCTGGCCGCGCTCCAGCATCTCCGCCACGCTCTGCTGCAGCGCGTTGCTGCGGCGAATAATATTGGCCACCCGCGCCTGCTCCTGCTGCGCCAGCGGGGCCGCCGCCAGCTGGGCCAGCGAGTGCTTCAGCGCCTGCTGCGTCGCCAGCAGCCGTTCCGCTTCGCTTTTGTACTCCAGCGCCCCCACCACCTGCGACAGGCGCACCGCCGCCGTGGCGACATTCGCCGTGTCCCGCGCCAGATCCATACTGCCGCGCATGTCGTTGAGAGTCTGGCGCTGCACCTGCTCCTGCAGCTGGCTGGCGTGGTGAAAGCCGAACACCGCCACGCCGCTGACCAACAGGGTGACCACGCCCATCAGCAGATTAAAGGAGAGCAGGCGGCCACGGGCGCTGGTGAAAAACGGGTGTCGGCGAGCGGTCATAACAACTCCGGTGAAGGATCGGTCGGCAGATAAGCGTGACGGTGCAGAAAATGACGCCGCGTAACTGTGATCGCGGTTAACTATTTATCACTATGACAAATATGAATGGATTCTGACATTCTGCATTTATTTTCCGGTGGTGGACTGCAGCTATTGTTCTTACAGACAGGAGCGCCGCGATGACCGCCACCCCGGTACTGGAAATGCGCCATATCGCCAAAGCTTTTGGCAAATTCTACGCGCTGAAGGGCGTCGACCTGACGGTCTGGCCCGGCGAGATCCATGCCCTGATGGGGGAGAACGGCGCCGGAAAAAGCACGCTAATGAAGATCCTCGCCGGCGCCTATACCGCCACCAGCGGCGAGATCCTGATCGACGGAAAACCGCAAACCATCCGCGGCCCCAAGGACGCGCTGGCCGCCGGGATCACATTGATCTACCAGGAGATGCAGCTGGCGCCGAACCTGACCGTCGCGGAAAACATTTTCCTCGGCAGCGAGCTGGCGCGCGGTGGTCTGGTGCAGCGCAAAGCCATGCTCAGCCAGGCGCAGGCGGTGATCGACCGTCTCGGCGCCCAGTTCAAAGCCAGCGACCGGGTGATGACCCTGACCATCGCCGAACAGCAGCAGGTGGAGATCGCTCGCGCCCTGCACCGTCAAAGCCGCATTCTGGTGATGGATGAACCCACCGCCGCCCTCTCCTCGCGGGAAACCCAGCGCCTGTTCGAGCTCATCCTGCGCCTGCGCGATGAGGGGATGGCGATCATCTATATCAGCCACCGCATGGCGGAAGTGTATGAGCTCTCCGACCGGGTCAGCGTCCTGCGCGATGGGCAGTATGTCGGCAGCCTGGTGCGCGACAAGCTCAACGCGCCGGAGCTGGTGCGCATGATGGTCGGTCGGCCGCTCAGCGATCTGTTCAATAAAGAACGGGACATTCCCCGCGGCCAGCCGCGCCTGCGGGTCGAGGATCTGACCGATGGCGGCAAGGTTAAGCCCAGCAGCCTGGTGGTGCATGCCGGCGAAATCGTCGGCCTCGCCGGGCTGGTCGGCGCCGGGCGTTCCGAACTGGCGCAGCTGATCTTCGGGGTGCGCAAAGCCACCGCCGGGGTGATTGAGATCGACGGCGAGCCGGTGGTGATCCACTCGCCGCGGGAAGCCATCGACCTCGGGATCGGCTTTCTGACCGAAAACCGCAAAGAACAGGGGTTGTTTCTCGAACTGGCAGCCCAGGAAAACATCACCATGGCGACGCTGGAGCGCGACGCGACCTGGGGGATGCTCAACCGCCGGAAGGCGCAAACCATCTCCGATGACGCCATCCAGTTGCTTAACATCCGCGTGCCGCACGCCCAGGTGCGCGCCGGCGGACTGTCCGGCGGCAACCAGCAGAAGCTGTTAATTTCGCGCTGGGTGGCGATTGGCCCGCGCATTCTAATCCTCGATGAACCCACCCGCGGCGTCGACGTCGGCGCGAAAAGCGAAATTTACCGCATCATGAACGACATGGCGCGCCAGGGCGTCGCCATTCTGATGATCTCCAGCGAGCTGCCCGAAGTGGTGGGCATGAGCGACCGGGTCTATGTGATGCGCGAGGGCGTTATCGCCGGCGAGCTACAGGCCGGTGATATTAGCCAGGAAAGTATCATGACGCTGGCCACCGGCGTGACCGATTCTCACCTTAAGGCAGGGCAACTATGAGCATACCGAAAGAGACCTCCGCGCCGGTCGCGAAATCCGCTTCGGCGAAAAAAATGTTGATGGGCGACCTGATGCAGACCGTCGGCATTCTGCCGATCCTCATCCTGATCGTCGCCGTTTTCGGCTTTATCGCCCCCAACTTTTTCACGGAAAGCAATCTGCTGAATATCACCCGCCAGGCCTCGATCAACATTGTGCTGGCGGCGGGAATGACCTTCATCATCCTCACCGGCGGCATTGACCTTTCCGTCGGCTCCATCCTTGGCACCACCGCAGTGGCCGCGATGGTGGTGTCGCTGATCCCGGCGTTTGCGTTGCTGTCGATTCCGGCGGCGCTGATGCTCGGCCTGCTGCTCGGCCTGTTCAACGGCGCGCTGGTCGCCTTCGCCGGGCTACCGCCGTTTATCGTCACCCTCGGCACCTACACGGCGCTGCGCGGCGCCGCCTATCTGCTGGCCGACGGCACCACGGTGATCAACTCCGATATCAGCTTCGAGTGGATCGGCAATGACTACCTCGGCCCAGTGCCCTGGCTGGTAGTCATCGCCCTGGCGGTGATCGCGGTGTGCTGGTTTATCCTGCGCCGCACCACCCTTGGGGTGCATATCTACGCGGTGGGCGGCAACATGCAGGCGGCGCGGCTGACCGGCATCAAAGTCTGGCTGGTGCTGCTGTTTGTCTATGGCATGAGCGGCCTGCTCTCCGGCCTTGGCGGGGTGATGAGCGCTTCGCGGCTGTACAGCGCCAACGGCAACCTCGGCGTCGGCTACGAGCTGGACGCCATCGCCGCGGTCATTCTCGGCGGCACCAGTTTCGTCGGCGGTATCGGCACCATCACCGGTACGCTGGTGGGGGCGCTAATTATCGCCACCCTCAATAACGGCATGACCCTGATGGGGGTCTCCTACTTCTGGCAACTGGTGATCAAAGGGGCGGTGATCATCATTGCGGTGCTGATCGACAAATACCGTACCCGACATCATCAAAGTGCATAACAACAACATCTTACCTGCGAGGAAAAGCGAATGCGTTTAAAACCGATAGTCACCGCGCTGTGTGCTGGCGCGCTGCTGGCCGCCTCCCCTTTTGCGTCGGCCAAAGAGCTGAAAGCGATTGGCGTGACGGTGGGCGACCTTGCCAACCCGTTCTTTGTACAGATCACCAAAGGGGCGGAGCTGGAGGCCCGCAAGCTGGCGGGGGATAACGTCAAAGTGACGCTGGTCTCCAGCGGCTACGATTTGGGCCAGCAGGTGGCGCAGATCGATAACTTTATCGCCGCCAAAGTCGATATGATCATCCTCAACGCCGCCGATTCGAAAGGCATTGGCCCGGCGGTGAAGCGGGCCAAAGAGGCCGGGATCGTGGTGGTGGCGGTTGACGTCGCCGCCGAAGGGGCCGACGCCACCATCACCTCCGATAACACCCAGGCGGGCGAGCTGGCCTGTAAATACATTAGCGACCGCCTGAACAACAAAGGCAACGTGGTGATCATCAACGGGCCGCCGGTCTCCGCCGTACAAAACCGCGTCGAAGGCTGCGAAACGGAGTTCAAAAAACACCCGGACATTAAAATCCTCTCCGCCAACCAGAACGCCAAAGGCAGCCGGGAAGGCGGCCTGGAGGTGATGACCTCCCTGCTGGCGGCCAATCCGAAGATTGACGGCGTGTTCGCGATCAACGATCCGACGGCGATTGGTGCCGATCTGGCAGCGAAACAGGCGCAGCGCAGCGAGTTCTTCATCGTCGGCGTCGACGGCAGCCCGGACGGCGAAGAGGCGCTGAAGCGTAAGAACTCGCTGTTCGTCGCCACCCCAGCGCAGGACCCACAGGTGATGGCAGCGAAGGCGGTGGAGATTGGCTACGACATCCTGCAGGGCAAACCTGCGCCGACCGCGCCGGTACTGATCCCGGTGACGATGATCGACAAAAATAACGTCAGCTCTTACAAAGGCTGGACCGTGAAATAAGCGCAACCAGGCGCACAATCGTTCCGCCGATTGTGCGCTACGCTTAACGAATATGACGGCGCGGAGTAGCGATCATGGAACGGAAAGGCATTATTGCCGCAGGCAACATGCTGGTCGATCATGTCCACCAGATCGGGCAGTGGCCGGAGCGCGGCTGGCTGGTGGAAATTGTCCATAGCGAACGCGCCACCGGCGGCGCGCCGCTGAATGTCCTGCTGACCCTGGCCAAAATGCACGCCGGGCTGCCGCTGCAGGCGGTCGGCCTGATTGGCGAGGATAACGATGGCGACTACATCACCGCCATGTTCGATCAGTACCATATCAATCGCCAGCTCGTACAGCGCACCAGCTCCGCCCCCACCTCGATGACCCAGGTGATGACCGACGCCGAAGGCCAGCGCACTTTCTTTCACTCTCCCGGCGCCAACCGCCTGCTTGATCTCCCGGCTTTTGAGCCGCTGGATGCGCCGCTGAAAATTTTCCATCTCGGCTATCTGCTGCTGCTCGAAAGCCTCGATCGCCCCGATGAAGTGTACGGCACCCGCAGCGCGCGACTGCTGGCGCAGATGCGCGAGCGAGGCTATGAGGTGTCCCTCGATCTGGTGTCGCGCAAGGGCGACCCGCGCTACCGGCCGCTGGTCCTGCCGGCGCTGAAGCATCTTGACTACCTGACCATCAATGAACTGGAAGCCAGCGAGTTTAGCGGGCTGGAGATTCGTCTACCCAACGGCGAGCCGCACGTCGCCAATATCGCCCGCGCCGCCAGCGCATTGCTTGACGCCGGCGTACGCCAGCGGGTAGTGATCCATTGTCCGGAGGGGGCATGGGGCGTCTCCCGTACCGAAGCCGGGCGCTGGGTACCGTCATGGCGGCTGCCGCCGGAGGAGATTATCGGCAGCGTCGGCGCGGGGGACGCCTTCTGCGCCGGCCTGCTGTACGGCAGCCACGAACGCTGGCCGTTAACCGCCAGTCTGCAGCTGGCCCACGCCTGCGCCCGCGCCAGCCTGCAGGCCGCCAACGCGATCGACGGCGCCAAAACGCTCCCTGAGCTGCAGGCGTTTATTCAGTTGCAGAATGTTTAGATCGAGTAGATCCCGCTATCAGGGCGATGCCACAGGAGAACGGCGTGTCATGGCGAGAAAAGGGATACGGTTTATTCAAATCACGCCTGTTTTACGCTGAGTTCAACAAGGGCGGGCCAGGTAACTAACTGCGCCACTCGGCCAGCACCTTTTCCAGTTTATCTAATGACTCAGCGCGTTTTATCGCTGGCATCTGATGAATATTGCGCAATTTCCACTGCACGGCAGGCAAATCCTGAATACGCATTTCCGGCGCTAAACGCCAGTCTGGTTCGCCTCGTTTAAATGACAGTAAAAAATCGACATCCTGTTGTGTGAAACAGGATTTTAACGCAGCAATCATCCTGTTGGGGACTGCTGTCAGTTCCTCCAGGGCTATCGTCTCAAATGTCATCCCGCTGAATTCACGGTAAAAAGGTTCAGCAATATCTTTCCAGCGAGGATTCAGCACTTCAGCCAGAGGCCGATTATGGCTCAGTAAATACGCGATAAACCCATTGAAAATGGGACGGTCAAGCTCCTGCGCATCAAGAAGTAATTTCACGTCATAAAAATCTCTGGGATGCTGGCGATCCAGCGCCGCGCATAATTTTCCACCGTAGAGGTCAGGCAACGAAACCACTGGAAGGCTGGCATAGCCAAAAACGTCCTCTACCGCCCCCACCACTTCTCGCTCCTGTGGTGGATATAATGTTCCCCGGGCGACCGGTGAAACCTCTATCTTTATTTGCGCGCTATCGGTAGTAACAATGACACGCATCTCATCTGAACGATTAGCTTGTAATACAGCGCTCATACCTGCCTGTTGTTGCAGATTGGCGGCAATACGTGCAAGCGCATCCCGTATATGAGGTAAAGCGATGGCTCTGCTTTCCAGGGGCACCCAGGCGAGGTCGATATCCACCGATAATCGAGGGAAATCGCGGATAAAGAGATTGATTGCAGTGCCACCTTTCAGCGCAAATTCCCGTTCGACAGCAACATAGGGTAAAACCTGCATTAGCAGAGCAACCTGCCGATAATAAGGCGCCTGTATATCCATATTTTTTATTCCTTTTGAAAGCGTTCAGGCACTGTGATTTGGTATTGAGCATTGAACTTTCCATTTTCCACGATTTGCCGCTTGCCCGCTCCCAGATCGATTTTTTGGCTATCGATTCGTTTGAGCCAGCCATGCTCGTAAAAACTGGCGAAGAAGAGATACAAACGCTTGGCCTGCACGGACTGGCTGACGGAAAGAAGATACTCTACTTTACGAGGATTAAGATTAACCAGCCCCTGGAAAAGCTCTGCAGCGTGGTTAAATGAGAGGGTCCCCGGCACCGCGCTCAGCAACTCGTAAGCAGCCAGTTCTGGCGCACTGCCGATGAGTTTTTTCCCTTTTATATCAAGCGTTACACGGTATCTATCATCCAGCACCGGCAGTTTTTTCCCCGATATGACTATCCACTCCACACCCGGGAATTCCCTGAACCATTTCGGCAGCAGCGCTTTATTTTCCACACTAAGCCAGCACTGGTTTTGTTTTAGCTGTAGATAGTGTGAACGGCCCTGCCAGACTAAGCTACTGAGCCCCGCAACATACACCGGAGCGGCAAGCTGATTTTGCAAACATGCTAATGCATCGTTCCACTCCGGCTCACGTCCCGCACGCGCATATACGCCGTTGCCTCTTTTTTTTAACCAGCCACTTTGCGCGTATTTAAAGGCCAGAGAGGGAGAGATGGCATGCTGGCTTAACCAGGACTGAAGGATCACATCTCCGGGAGCGCTGTTTTGCAGCAGCCAGTTTAATTTTGTTGCCATAGATTAACCCAGAGTGTCACTTTAATAAAAAAAGTAAACTCCCTGCGCCAAATAAAGTCAACAGCGGGTTGGCAGCAAACCCGCCCTACGCCGCCTTCTCGCTGTGGGTCACGTCGGCGGAAAAGACATAGCCCAGACCGCGCAGGGTTTTAATCAACGTCGGCTGATGCGGGTTGAGCTCAATTTTGCGCCGCAGGCGCATGATCAGCACATCGATGGTCCGGTCGAATACCTCGGTGCTTTCATTATGAGTCAGCGCCAGCAGCTGTTCGCGATTCAATACCCGGCGCGCGTTCTGCGCCAGCGCCAGCAGCAGGCCATATTCTCCCTGGGTCAGCGGGATCGCCTGCTGCTGCGGGTTATACAGTTCACAGCGCGTGGTATCCAGCCGCCAGCCGTTAAACGTCAGGCCAGCACCGGCGCCCGACGCCTCGCCGGCCAGCGCCCCGCTGCGTCGCAGTACCGCTTTCACCCGGGCGACCACCACCCGCGAGCTGAACGGTTTGGCGATGTAATCATCGGCGCCCATCTCCAGGCCCACCACCACATCAGACTCACTGCCCAGACCGGAGAGCATCACCACCGGCAGCTCAGGCCGCGTGCGCTGCAGCTGCTGGAGCACCTGCAGGCCATGGGTATCCGGCAGGATCATATCCAGTAAGACCAGCGCGATATCCGCCCGCTGCGCCACCGTCGTCAGCGCGTCGTTGCCGGTCTGGCTGACAAGCACTTCAAACGCGTGCGCGCCGAGCACATCGCTGAGCAGCTCGCCCATTGCCCTGTCATCATCCACCACTAAAATGACTGGTTTCATTTTTGCCTCTGCCCGCCGGGAATTAGTGTCAGTCTGATCGATTCTGCAAGCCTGCGCCGACAAATTCCTCTCCCGGTGACATTTTTTCAAGCGCCGTCACATCTCCAGGGTATCGACACGTCAAATCTGTCGACAGGCTGTTTTTCGTCAGCATTCCGCCCAAAAAACCCGCGTATCATCAAGGAATACCCACAATGAAAATATGGCATAGAAGATGCATAGTGACGGCGCGATAGCGCAAACGCGCCCATTGAATAACTGGAGCAAGACCGATGAAAAAAGTCGTCACGGTTTGCCCGTATTGCGCATCAGGTTGCAAAATCAACCTGGTGGTCGATAACGGCAAAATCGTTCGGGCTGAAGCGGCGCAGGGGAAAACCAACCAGGGAACCCTGTGCCTGAAGGGCTATTATGGCTGGGACTTCATTAACGATACCCAGATCCTAACGCCGCGCCTGAAAACCCCCATGATCCGCCGTCAACGCGGCGGCAAGCTGGAAGCCGTCTCCTGGGACGAGGCGCTGGATTACGTCGCCACCCGCCTCAGCGCCATTAAAGCCAAATATGGCCCGGATGCGATCCAAACCACCGGCTCCTCCCGCGGCACCGGTAATGAAACCAACTATGTGATGCAAAAATTCGCGCGCGCCGTTATTGGTACCAATAACGTCGACTGCTGCGCTCGCGTCTGACACGGCCCTTCGGTTGCAGGTCTGCACCAGTCGGTCGGTAACGGCGCCATGAGTAATGCCATCACGGAGATTGATAACACCGATCTGGTGTTTATCTTCGGTTACAACCCGGCGGATTCCCACCCTATCGTGGCGAATCACGTCATTAACGCTAAACGCAACGGGGCGAAAATTATCGTCTGCGACCCGCGCAAAATTGAAACCGCGCGCATCGCCGATATGCACATTGCGCTGAAGAACGGCTCGAACATCGCGCTGCTCAACGCCATTGGCCACGTGATTATTGAAGAGGATCTGTACGATAAATCCTTCGTCGCCAGCCGTTCCGAAGGCTTCGAGGAGTATCGCAAAATCGTTGAAGGCTATACGCCGGAGTCGGTGGAGGAGATCACCGGGGTCAGCGCCCAGGAGATCCGCGCCTGCGCCCGGATGTATGCCAGCGCCAAATCCGCCGCCATCCTGTGGGGCATGGGCGTCACCCAGTTCTACCAGGGCGTGGAGACGGTGCGGTCGCTGACCAGCCTCGCGATCCTCACCGGCAACCTCGGCAAGCCGAGCGTCGGCGTCAACCCGGTACGCGGCCAGAACAACGTTCAGGGCGCCTGCGATATGGGTGCGCTACCGGATACCTATCCGGGCTATCAGTACGTCAAGTTCCCGGAGAACCGCGAGAAATTCGCCAAAGCCTGGGGCGTGGAAAGCCTGCCTGCGCATACCGGCTATCGCATCAGCGAATTGCCGCACCGCGCGGCGCACGGTGAAGTGCGGGCGGCGTACATTATGGGTGAGGATCCGCTGCAGACCGACGCCGAACTCTCGGCGGTCCGCAAAGCGTTCGACGATCTGGAACTGGTTATCGTCCAAGACATTTTCATGACCAAAACCGCCTCCGCGGCCGACGTCATCCTGCCGTCCACCTCGTGGGGCGAGCACGAAGGCGTGTATACCGCAGCGGACCGCGGCTTCCAGCGCTTCTTTAAAGCGGTGGAGCCGAAGTGGGACCTGAAAACCGACTGGCAGATCATCAGCGAAATCGCCACCCGGATGGGCTATCCGATGCATTACAATAACACCCAGGAGATCTGGGACGAGTTGCGGCATCTGTGCCCGGACTTCTACGGCGCCACCTACGAGAAAATGGGTGAGCTCGGCTATGTCATGTGGCCGTGCCGCGATGAGTCCGACGCCGATCAGGGAACGTCGTATCTGTTTAAAGAGAAGTTCGATACCCCGAACGGACTGGCGCAGTTCTTCACCTGCGACTGGGTCGCGCCGATCGATAAGCTTACCGACGAGTATCCGATGGTATTGTCGACGGTGCGCGAGGTCGGCCACTACTCGTGCCGTTCAATGACCGGTAACTGCGCGGCGCTGGCGGCGCTGGCGGATGAACCAGGCTATGCGCAAATCAACACCGCCGACGCCGAACGGCTAGGCATTGAAGATGAAGAGCTGGTATGGGTCAATTCGCGTAAGGGGCGCATCATCACCCGCGCGCAGGTCAGCGATCGGCCGAATAAAGGCGCGGTGTACATGACCTACCAGTGGTGGATCGGCGCCTGTAACGAACTGGTCTCAGAGAACCTGAGTCCAATAACCAAAACGCCGGAGTACAAGTACTGCGCGGTCAACGTTGAGCGGATTGCCGATCAGCGCGCCGCGGAACAGTACGTGATCGACGAGTACAACAAGCTGAAATCCCGCCTGCGCGAAAGCGCGATGGGTTAAGGTTCGGCGGTCTGCCCCGGCTCGCGCGATGCGTAGGCCGGGTCAGGTGCAGCCGCCACCCGGCACACAAGCGGCTCCGTGTCCGCAGTCTGTC
>NZ_GL882752.1:0-803 GCF_000195655.1 Klebsiella sp. MS 92-3 | reverse complement strand
ATGGGAAACGGATGGCATGAATGGCCGCTGGTGCTGTTTACGGTGCTGGGTCAGTGCGTGGTCGGCGCGACCATCGTCAGCGGTCTTGGCTGGCTGGCGCTGGGGGACCAACGGGAAGCCCGGCGGCGGCTGGTGCGCAATATGTTTTTTATCTGGCTGTTGATGGGCATTGGTTTTCTTGCTTCGGTGATGCATCTCGGTTCACCGCTGCGCGCGTTTAACTCGCTGAACCGCATCGGCGCCTCGGCGCTGAGCAACGAAATCGCCAGCGGCGCTCTGTTCTTCGCTGTGGGCGGATTCTGGTGGCTGCTGGCGGTGCTGGAAAAAATGCCGGCGACGCTGGGCAAAGTCTGGCTGGCGATCGCCATGCTGTTAGGGCTGCTGTTTGTCCTCGCAATGACCCGGGTTTACCAAATCAATACCGTGCCAACATGGTACAATGGCTACACCACCAGCGCGTTCTTTCTGACGGTGCTCCTCAGCGGGCCGCTGTTTGCCGCCCTGCTGCTGCTGCTGGCGAAAGTCGACTTTAACGGCTGGTTTTTTGCCGGACTGAGCGTGGCCGCGCTGGTCATCAGCGCCGCAGTTATCATTATGCAAAGCGCCGGGCTCAGTACCCTTCACAGCTCGGTTCAGCAGGCGGCCACCCTGCTGCCAGATTACGGCAAACTCCAGGCGCTACGCCTGGTACTGCTGGCGCTGGGCCTCGGCTGCTGGCTATGTCCGCTGATCCGCCGCCAGCCGCCGCGCGCTACCGGGCTGCTGGTCGGCCCGCTGCTGGTCTTGATCGCCGACTGTATTGG
>NZ_GL882751.1:38554-41657 GCF_000195655.1 Klebsiella sp. MS 92-3 | reverse complement strand
CGGACAATCAGCGGCCCGGCCTTCACCCCCGCCTGCGGCGATTTAAAGGTGCCCCGGACATACAGCGGGGAACGCAGGGTGATCACCCGAAAGCCTTTGCTTTCCGGATCGATGGTCAGGTCCAGCTGCTCGGAGGCGAAGCTGGCGGTCCCGGTCACATTGATCAGCGCGTTTTCTGTATCGAAGGCAAAAATCTGCGGCCGGGCGACGCCATTGGTTACGTCGATATTGGCCGCAGCGCAGTTTACCCGAACCTCCTCATCGCCAAAAATCTGGCCGATCAGGTAGTTACCGACGTTAAGACCGAGGATTTCCATCAGGTTGCGACTGATCAGTCCGTCGTTCATCAGCAGCTTCAGGTTACCGTTGCTGTTGCCGAGCAGGGCCGCCACCGAGTTGCCGCTGCCGCGCAGCTGGACGTCGCCATTCATCTCGCCGAGGGTTTTCTGCATCATCTCGACGTTTGGCATCAGCGCCTTCAGCTTCAGGCGTCGCGCCTGCAGATTGGCCTCACCCTGCAGCGGCTTTTTATCGCCCTGCAGGTGTACGCTGCCGGCAATCGACCCGTTGGCCAGGCCAAAGCGCACCGGCTGCAGGCGCAGGTCACCATCCTCCAGAATCACATGGGTCGACAGATCGCTGATCGGCAGGGTGCCGCCGTGCTCAATTCTCCGGCCCTTAAAGCGCACATCGGCATCCATCACCTGCCACTTGTCGGTTTCAAAGCGGTCCGCCGGCAGCACTTTACCCGCCGGCTGCGGCCGGTCCCCCGCCTGGCGCGAAGCGCTTTTCTTCGTCCCTTTGCCGGAATCGACGCCGATTAATGGCCCGAGGTCCGCCAGACGCAGCTGCTTCGACTCCATATCGCCGCTGAGTTTCGGCCGCGGCTTGCCGGTGGTGTAGGACAGGGAGCCATGAATGTCGCTATCGCCGATTCGGCCGTTAAAATTCTGATAGTTAAAGCGCATGCGGTTTTTTTGCGTAAAGTCGGCGCGCAGGCGGCCGTCGGTGGAGAATGACGGCGTCTCCGGCAGCAGCACGCCGGTCAGGTCGTAGAGATCGCGCAGCGAGTCGCCGGCGAATTTTAGCCGCAGGTCAATGCCGCCGACGTTGAGCGGGTCGCTGACCGTGCCGCTGAACGCTACCCGGGTGTTACCGGAGTGGAAGTCGCCCTGCAATGGGAAGGGGGCGCTTGCGCTGCGCAGGGCCAGCATGCCGCCGATTTTCCCGTTGCCGGTGACCGGCTGGCCCTTGTAGCGGCCCTTCAGCGACAGACCAAAGACATAGTCGCCTGGTTTCGCCGCGCTATGGCGATCCTTTGTGCCGGTCACTTCGCTGAACGGCAGCGGTTTGCCGAGGGGATCGACGAGGATGGTGATATCGCTGCGGGTGATCTTGTCGTCAATGGCGATAGTCCCGCGATCAAAGAGAATATTATCGAGGCGAAAGGACCAGCTGGAGGGCGCGCTGTCGCCCGAAGTACGCTTATCGCCCGCCAGCTGAAAGGTCCAGTTATTGTTGTCTTCCGCAAGGCGGATCAACCGTACGTCGGGCTGCTCCAGCTTGATCCACGGCAGGTACACCGTTTTGCTCAGCAGCGCCAGCGGGGCAAGGGTCGCCTCCACCCGCGGCAGATGGATCATGGTCACCTGGGGAATGGCCGGCGGGTTGCCCAGCACGATATCCTCCGCGTGTACGTGGGGCCACGGGATCCAGCTGCGCCAGCCGCGCTCGTCCGGCTGCCGCTCCCAGACCACGCCGAGATCGCCGCGGATGGCGAACGGGCGGTTAAGTTCGGCGGACACTTTCTGATTGATCGTCGGCTTCAGCCGGTTCCAGTCAAAGGTGGCCAGCACGATAAAGAAAAGAACGATCAGCAATAGTATCGTTCCTGTGATGATAACCAACGTTTTACGGGTTCTGCTCATCCCTACTCCGCTCCTTTTGCATCACGTCAGTCCTGAATATAGTCAAAAAGCGGCGTTTATCCTGGAAATGCGCTTTTCGTCACATTACGCGCGTCAGGTCAAAAAAATAATGGAACGATGTTTTAATATGATTGACCAGCAAAACAGCGCAGCGCACACTAGCGCTTATATCGATTCCATTGCAGGTTCTGGCTATGTCTAAAAAAATTGCCGTTATTGGCGAATGCATGATTGAGCTGTCAGAGAAAAACGGGGCCGTTAACCGCGGCTTTGGCGGCGATACCTTAAACACCTCGGTCTATATCGCGCGGCAGACGGATGCCAGCGCATTGAGCGTCCACTACGTCACCGCCCTGGGAACCGATGCGTTCAGCCAGCAGATGCTCGACAGCTGGCAACAGGAAAACGTCAACACCGATCTTATCCAGCGGATGGCCGACCGCCTGCCGGGACTGTATTACATTGAAACCGATGACACCGGCGAGCGCACCTTCTACTACTGGCGCAACGAGGCGGCGGCAAAGTTCTGGCTGGAGAGCGATCGCGCGGCGGCGATTTGCGAAGAGCTGGCCACTTTCGACTATCTCTATCTGAGCGGCATCAGTCTCGCCATTCTCAGCCCGGCCAGCCGCGACAAGCTGTTCACGCTGCTGCGTGAGTGCCGCGCCAACGGTGGCAAGGTGATCTTCGACAACAACTATCGTCCGCGCCTGTGGGCCAGCCAGGCGGAAACGCAGCAGGTCTATCAGGAGATGCTCGCCTGCACCGATATCGCGTTTCTGACCCTCGATGATGAAGACGCGCTGTGGGGAGAAAAACCGGTTGCTGAGGTGATCGCCCGCACGCACGCCGCCGGCGTGGAAGAGGTGGTGGTGAAGCGCGGCGCGGATGCCTGCCTGGTCTCGGTTAGCGGGCAACCGCTGCGGGAAGTGCCGGCCGTCAGGCTGGCCAAAGAGAAGGTGGTGGATACCACCGCCGCCGGAGACTCCTTCAGCGCCGGCTACCTGGCCGTTCGCCTGACCGGCGGCGATGCCGAATCCGCCGCCAGACGCGGACACCTGACCGCCAGCACGGTGATCCAGTATCGCGGGGCGATCATCCCGCGGGAAGCGATGCCGCAGTAATTCTCCGCACAAAGCGCTCTCCGGCCCCCCCCCGGGCGCCCGGGGGGGGGG
>NZ_GL882751.1:34392-38459 GCF_000195655.1 Klebsiella sp. MS 92-3 | reverse complement strand
GCGCCGGAGAGGCGTTAGGTTACTGCCCCGGCGGGATGTCGCTGGCCTCGCTGTGGGCGTCAACCGTATCGGCGCTGCCGCTAGCCGCCGTGGCCGCCGGATTCGGCGCCATCAGTTTTTCCCAGGTGGCCTGCAGCTCCTTCATATTGTATTCCGGTTCGCCCTTCGGCTGTTGCAGCACCAGCGCCATGTCCTGCGAGAGCTGCTGGCGCAGATACTGGTTCAGCATGTCCACCGTCAGGGAGTTGAGGAACTCCTGACGCAGCTTCTGGTACTGCTCCGGCGCGATGTCCACCACCTGATTCTGCAGGGAGCGCATGCGCTGGCTCATCAGAATGTCGGTGTCAGTGCGCGCATAGGTGGCAAACAGCTTCTGCAGCTCGAGGCTTTTCTGGGCGATAAGCGCGTCAAACTCCTCCTGAGGCAGCCCGTTGTCCCGCACTTTCGCCAGCTCGCGCGAAACCACGCTCAGGTTGTTGTTCAGGCGCTCGCCCGGGGAATCGATGTTGATGGCGCACTGCGCGCGCTGATATAGCACCCGGCAGTCAAAGCCAAGGCCAATATCCTTCACGTTATTTTTGCTCAGACTCTGCTGCACGTGCCAGAACAGCGCTTCACGGGCGAGATCGTCACGCCAGTAGCGCTGCAGCGCCGCGGAGTCGCGGATCGGCTGCCATGGCGCATCCCACATGATGGACAGTTTGTCCTGACGCACCGCGTTGGTCATGATGCTGACCGGTACGGTAGGCAGCGGCGATAAGGTCGGCACCGCTGCGGGGGTTTCCCGCTTGCCCTTCAGATCGCCAAAGGTCTTATTGATTTGCTCGGCAACGCTGCGGCTGTCGACATTCCCCACCACGATCAGCGTCATGGCGTCGGGGGTGTACCATTTTTGATAAAAGTCTTTCAGCTGAGCCACGTCGATCGGCTGCTTCAGCGGCGCGGCGGGGTCATGGCCCAGCATGGTGGACCCTTTCAGGCGATAGCGCCACCAACCCTCTTTGGTATCCAGTGGCCAGGTCGCCACCATGTCGCTGCCCTGCAGCGCATGATTGATCGATTCAGGCGTAATGGCCAGTTTACCGCTGGCGTCCGCCAGCCAGCTCAGCGCCTCTTTCAACAGATCGTTGCGGTTATTGGGCAGGCTGAGATTAAACATCGTGTAATCGTAGGAGACGATGGCCGGCGGCAGAGGACGCTTCGGGTCAATACTCTGCTGCCATAAAGAGCGCGCCTGCATCGTCGGCAGGCTGCCGCTTTGCGTCAACGCCAGGCGGGGAATAAAGCGGCTGAAACCGCTCTGCTGAGTGCTTTCGCTCAGCGAGCCAATATTGACGGACAAACGGACTTCGATACGGTCGCTGGGACGTTGCGGCGTGGCCAATACCTGCCACGACAAACCATTCGCTAAGGTCCCTTGTTGCCAGGCCGGATCAGGCTGGAGCGCTTCTGCCTGCACATAACCGGCCGCCGCTACCATCAGCAAACCGCCCGTTAAGAGTTTAATTGTTGTGCCCTGCATGTGAACCCCTGATGAACATTCCTGGTTACAACAGCACCCCACTGACGGGCTGCCGAAAAAAGTGAGAGTGAAATACGTCGGTTAGACCACACGGAGACGAAAATGTCGCATGACAACGTAAAATAATCATTTCGTGTCATTCCCGCCGGGCGGGAATGACCTCTAATTATGCGCAGGAGGCCGTACTCCAGCAAGGGAGTACGGGCCTAAGAGGAGGATTTAAGAGGATAATTCGTGCGTTTTGTTCGCCGGAACACGGTTATTCAGAACGTCATCCATCTGTTTGGCATCCAGTTCTTTCACCCATTTCGCCACCACCACCGTGGCAACGCCGTTACCCACCAGGTTAGTCAGCGCGCGGGCTTCGGACATAAAGCGGTCGATACCGAGGATCAGCGCCAGACCAGCCACCGGTAAATGACCGACGGCCGAGATGGTCGCCGCCAGCACGATGAAGCCGCTGCCGGTCACCCCTGCCGCCCCTTTCGAGGAGAGCAGCAGCACCACCAGCAGGGTGATCTGATGGAAAATATCCATATGGCTGTTGGTCGCCTGGGCGATAAAGACTGCGGCCATCGTCAGATAGATAGAGGTGCCATCGAGGTTGAACGAATAGCCGGTCGGGATCACCAGGCCTACCACCGATTTACGGCAGCCCAGCTTCTCCATCTTGTCGAGCATTCTCGGCAGCGCCGATTCTGATGAGGAGGTCCCCAGCACAATCAGCAGCTCTTCCCGGATATAGCGGATAAATTTGAAGATGCTGAAGCCGGTGGCCCGGGCGATGCTCCCCAGCACCACCACCACGAACAGGATACAAGTGATATAGAAGCAAATAATCAGCTGCCCCAGCTGCACCAGGGTGCCGACGCCATATTTACCGATGGTAAAGGCCATGGCTCCGAAGGCGCCGATCGGCGCCAGGCGCATGATCATATTGATAATGCCGAAGATAACCTGGGAGAAGCTTTCAATGACGTTGAAAATCAGCTGACCCTTGCTGCCCAGACGGTGCAGGGCAAAACCAAACAGGACGGCGAACAGCAGAACCTGCAGAATGTTGCCGCTGGCGAAGGCGCCAATGACGCTGCCCGGGATCACATCCAGTAAAAAGGCCACTACCCCTTGATCTTTAGCCTGCTCAGCGTACACCGCCACCGCTTTCGCATCGAGCGTCGACGGGTCGACGTTCATCCCGGCGCCGGGCTGCACCACGTTGACGATAATCAGACCGATAATCAGCGCGATGGTGCTGACCACTTCGAAATAGAGCAGCGCCACCGCCCCGGTACGGCCGACGGCTTTCATGCTTTCCATCCCGGCGATCCCCGTCACGACGGTACAGAAGATAACCGGAGCAATCACCATTTTAATCAGCTTAACGAAGGCGTCGCCGAAGGGTTTCATTTGCGCGCCCAGTTCCGGGTAAAAATGGCCCAGCAGAATACCGATCGCTATGGCCGTCAGCACCTGGACATAGAGGCTTTTAAAGATAGAGGTTTTCATAGGGTGTCCTTTGGGAATAACCACAGAGCAAGAAGGGATATTTGACGTCTGTGGCTTAAAAATAACACCCTGGAAACATTTCAGAAATAACTAACGCCGAAAGTGCAACGCAATTGTTAAAATCTTTGAGCTGACTCGCACAAGTCAACAAAACATTTACAAATTTACATCCTCCCGGGCCGGGGAGAGATAGCGCGCGCTGAATGCCTCCTGCGGTAAAGCGCAACCGAACAGATGGCCCTGGAGCACCTCGACGCCCGCGGCTTGCAACCAGCGGCGCTGGGCGTCGTTCTCCACCCCTTCCGCCACGATACGCAGCGACAGGCCGCGCGCGAGCTGGATCATCGCCGGCACCATGCTGACATCCTCCGGCAGCATATCGATGAATACCTTATCAATTTTCAGAATATCCACCGGCAGGGCCTTCATCTGCTGCAGCTGGTGCAACCCGGCATAACCCATGCCAAAATCATCCAGCGCAATCTGTACCCCGGCCTCGCGCAGCGGTCGCAACCGGGCCATCACATCCTGCGGATCGTCCATCCGGCAGCTCTCCGTCACCTCGAGGATGAGGGTGCCCGGGGCGATGCGGTAGCGGGCGATCAGCTTTAGCATCTCCTCGCCGCGGTCGTGTTCCAGCAGCTGGAGCAGGGAAACATTGACCGACAGCGGCAGCATAATCCCCTGGCTTTGCCAGGCCGCCAGCTGGCGGCAGGCCTCTTCCATCACCCAGTAGCCGACCGGGATAATCAGCCCGCAGGACTCAATGCGCTCAATCAGCGACGGCGGTAGCGACCAGCTGCCATCCGCCTGCCGCTGACGCAGCAGTACCTCGGCGCCGCAGATCTCGCCGCTGGCGCAGGCCACCTGCGGCTGCAGCCAGATCGCGAACTGCTGGTTATCGAGCGCGGTCATAATGTCGTGCTCTTCCATCAGGCGGCGCTGAGCCTTTTCCATCTGCTCGGGATCGAAGAACTCGATCTGGTTTTTGCCTTTACGTCGTGCGGTGACGGCGGCCGACACCGCGCGCCGGGAAAAC
>NZ_GL882751.1:28408-34307 GCF_000195655.1 Klebsiella sp. MS 92-3 | reverse complement strand
GGCCGACACCGCGCGCCGGTAAAACTGCTCGGCGCTGAGCCCGGCGTGGAACATGGCGATCCCGACGCTGGCGTAGGGGCGCAGCTGCAGCCCATGCAGCGGTAAACGCTCATTAATAATAGTGAGCACTTGCTTACTTAACGTTACCGCCTGCCACGGTTCGGCGAGGCCATCGGCGAGAATCGCGAAGTCATACCCGCTCACCTGAGCCAGCACCATCTGCGGCGGGATCGCGGCCCGCAGCTTCTCCACCAGCGTCAGGAGCAGCATTTCGCGCTGACTCTCCTTGAGGACCCCGGCGGCGTCCTGCAGGGTTTCACAGGCGACGACGATCAGCGCGGCGCTCTGCGGGCGGGCCACCGTCTGCTCCAGCATCGCCAGCAAAAAGGCTTTATTCGGCAGCTCGGAGACCGGGAAGCGGGTCGACTGGATGGACAGCTCATCATGCTGGCGGACCAGGCTCTGCTGGTTGCGGTTATAGCTACGCACCAGCATACCGATCTCGTCGTCATGGTGCAGGCGCGGGAGGGTCAGCTGATGGCCAAGACGCTCCTGCTGGGAGAGATCGTTCAGCTCGCGGGCGATACGCCGCAGAGGGCGAACCATCAGCCGGTTGATGCACCAGGTGAGCGCCACCGTCAGCATCAGCACCAGAAGTAAGTAAGCAGTCACTAACGTAGCAAGGGCGCTCATGACGAATTTATACATGCGATAGGAGTCGGCCTGCAGCACCAGATAGGCCAGCGGCTGCGGGTTGGCCGGTCGCTCCAGCGAATAAATGGGCAGCGAAATCTGCACCGGCAGCTCAAACAGCCGGGTGACGGTTACCGGCACCGGCCGCTCGGGGATAAATCGCATCCGCAGCGCCTGGAACTGGTTCGGCAATACCACATCCGCCCGGCTGACGATGCCAGCAGGCTGGATACGGCTTAAAATGGCTTCCGCTTCCGGAATATCGGCTTTCAGAATAGCCGCAGACAGCGGTTCGCGAACGGATCGCGCGATACTTTCTAACTGCGTGGCCGTGGTAAAGCGACTCTGTTGCACAAAGTGAAACAGCAAAATAGTGCAAAAAACCAATACAAAGGCCATGGACACGCTCGCGACCATCGCCATCTGTTTGATTGTAAGTGAACGGCTGACGCGCAACGGTGTTCTCCACTGATACTGAATACATACCCGGTATCAATCCTTCAATCCCGGTCGTTTCAGGCTGATTATATACTTAAATCCTTCGCCCACGCCCGCGAGGGATGAAGTGACGGGATATTTCCGCGCGGTGGCGCGGACGCCGGGATACATCCCCGACGGCCAACGGTGGGCAACGCCTCACGAGTATACGCGAAGCGCGTCGCGGAGTGGCGCTCTGTAACGTAATTCAGCCTATTCTGCTACCAGTCGGCGTAGGGCACCAGCGGCTGGGGCGGCATATCCAGATCCCCCTGCCAGCCGGCCGCCGAGTAGCGGACGTAAAGCAGCGCATGGCTCGGGGTGTAATCCTTCGCCTGCTGAATATCGACCGCGGCGCCGACGAACCAGTTGCTGGTCACCCGCCGCTCCACCAGCGCTCTGGCGGTGTAACCGAATCCATGGCTGCTGCTTCCCTCCTCCGTCAGCTCGCTGGCGCGCTGCCGGTAGTCGGACGGGATCAGGTTCAGCAGCGGATAGCGGGCTTGCGTCTGGGTGCGCGAATGGGACCATGACACCGACCCGCCGAGCTCCCAGGACCAGTTCTCGGTGCGCTGACGCCAGGTCACCGGCACGGCGAACGAGAGATACTCCTGTGGGCTGTAATAGCCGCCCTGGCCGAGGGTGTAGCCGCTGAGATCTTTGTCGTAGTGCCAGATCATATTGTTGAGGCCGACGGTGACGCGACGATTATTCTCGTTGATGACCTTGTAGTAGTACCCGGTCATCCAGCGCACGCGCCAGTTATCCGCCACGTTTTTACCAGTCAGCGAGTCGGCGCCCAGCGAGGACCAGATGCCGTGAGCCTCCCCGCGATCGTAGCTCAGGCTCAGGCCGCCGCCGTCGGCGCGGACGCCGCCCCAGGTGGCGCCGGTATGGCTGCTGCTGTCCTTCTGCCCGCCAAAGGAGAGCAGCGAGCTGGAGATAGGCCGCCGGTGGACGTTGACCGTGTACCCCACCGGCCCGACGTCGCTGCTGTAGCTCAGCCCCCCCACCACATCGACGACATTGAAGCCCATCGGCGTGGTGCCGATATCCCCGCTCCAGGTGTCATTCTTCCAGCCGACCGCCACGCTGGCCCCGCTGTCGGTCTGATTTTTACTGCCGCTGGTACAGGCGATCTCCCCGCAGGTGCCCCAGCTGGGCGAGTAGCTCCCGTCGCTGTGGGTGGAAAAGCTGCCGGCATCCATATTGACCAGGTCGGTGCGGAAGAACATCCGGCCATCCGCCAGCGGAGCATCCACCTGCAGCATGGTGGTATGCGCCTTCAGGTCGGAATAGCCGCCGGTGCCGCTGGAACCCCAGAAGTCATGTTCCAGGGTGACGTTCAGATCCTGCTGACGATAAAGGTCGGCGGCATCGCTGCGGATCCCGCGCTTCAGCCAGTCATCATGGCTGTCGTTGCGCGTCAGCCGCGTAAAAGTATCGTTATCCTGCGGCTGCGCGGGGGTAATGCCGGAGGCCACCATCGCTTCCCGGTAGTGCGTCAGCGCCTGCTGCGGCGCCCCGCTCTGGGTGGCAAAGCGCGCGGCATCGCGCAGCACCAGCGCGCTCTCCATCGAGGGCGGCTGCGCCTTCGCCTGCGGCACAATCTGATTAAAAATCCGTTGCGCGTCAGCGGTATCGCCAAGGCCAGCTCGCGCCAGCGCCACCCGCCGCTGCATGTTCATGGATTCGGTCTCTGCGCCTTTCAGCTGCATGACCTGCGCCCGGGCGGCCGGTTTATCGCCCTCGGCCAGGTAGACTTCCGCAAGGCCGAGGCGCGCATCGCCGTTGTCGGCCTCCTGACGCAGCACCCGCTGATAGTCGGCAATCGCCGTCTGGCTGTCTCCGCGCTGCTGCGCCCAGTCGGCCAGCGTCAGATCATAGCGCACCGAGGCGGGCTGCCGTTTGATGAGGGCGATCGCCTGCGCTTCGTCGCCGCTGTCGCGCAGCTGGTTGGCCTGGCGCAGCACCCGGTCGCTTTGCAGACGCGCTTCGAGTTCACGAATGTTATCCGTCCACGCGCTGCGCGGCAGAGCGGCGATTTGCGCCAGAGCCAGATCGTCCTGGTCGTTCCCCGACAGGTAGAGTCCCGAGGCGTAGACCCGTTCGGCGTCCTGCGGCTGGCGGTTGACCATCGTCCGCATCAGCGCGTCGGCCTCCTGGCGTTCGCCAGCGCTGACCAGATCCCGCGCCAGACGGTAGGTTATCCAGACGCTGTCCGGATCCAGCGCCAGGCGCCGACGCTGAACTTCCGCCGCCTGCGCCCAGTTGCCCTGGCTCTCCAGAGCCTGCGCCTGTTTCTCCAGCCGGTCGTTAGTCAGGCTGCGCTCAATATCATCGATACTGCGCCGCTGAGCGGGAGGGAGGCCGGCGATCCAGGCGCTGGCTTTCTCCGGCGATTCGGCGCGATAGAGGTTGGCCAGGCCGCGCACCGCCAGGTTATTGCCGCGATCCAGGCGCAACGCCTGCTGGTAATAGCGCTCCGCCGCCGCCGCCTCTTTGCGCGCCGCCGCGACATCCCCCAGCCCCAGCACGGCATAGCTGTCGGTGCGATCGACCCGCTGCGCCTGGGCATAATAGTTCTGCGCCTGCGAAAGCTGGCCGGCTTTCAGGGCGTTATCCCCCTGCTTTATCAGCAGCCAGTAGCGGTTAGTTTGCAGCAGGCTGTCCCACTTGCCGCGGTTCGGGCTGTCAGGGTCCATGGCAATCGCTTTACTGAGCTGCGCCACTGCCCGCGCGCGGTCGCCGCGCTGGGAATAGGCCTGGCCGAGAGCGCCCACCGCGTCGCTGTCGCGGCTGTCGGCCTGAACGGCTTTCTGCAGATCCGCGACCGCCTGCGTGGTATTCCCGGACTTGACCGCCGCCAGCCCTTCCGAGCGGGCGCGGAAAGTCGGATCCTGCAGCTGCGCCTGCTGTTGGTCGAGCAGAACGCGGGCGTTCGCCGCCACCGAGCCGGTGGGAAACTGCAGAAGAAATTGCTGCAACGCCTGCACGCTGGCCTTACTCACCGGCATGCTTTTCACCTCACTGAACCACATATCGGCGGCGATACCGCGTCCCGAGGCCGATCGGGCCATCTCCGCCAGATAGGCGAACCCCTCCTGCGGTTTGTTATCGGCGAACATCTGCTTCGCCAGCGAAGTCAGCAGGCTGACGTTGCCCGGCGCGCTGGCGTTCAGTTGTTTCAACTGGCTGACGCCTTCGCTATGGCGGGCCGGCAGGCGCGCCACCAGCGTCCAGTATTCAATGGCGACGTCAACGTCATCCGGCACCCCGCCGTACAGTTTTTCATAGGCGGCGATGGCTTCATCGACCTTCCCGGCCACGCCCAGCAGTCGCGCCTGCTGCAGCGCCTGGCGGCCCTCGCCGGTGTTGCTTTTCATCTCATTGCGCGACGCCTTCAGCTCCGGGGAGTCCGGCGCCAGCTTCGTCAGTCGTTCCAGCTCTTTTTGCGCCCCGGCGGCATCCCCCTGACGCAGCAGATAGCGCATCCGCGCGGCAATCAGCTCCGGGTTGTTGGGATCAATCAGCTCCAGACGGTACAGCGACTGGCGCACCAGGTCTTCACGATTGCTGGCCTCGCCGAGGCGGACCTGCTCCAGCAGATGCTCCTGGGCAGGCGTCGTCGCCGCCTGCGCTAACGGCAGCAGCGCAACGCCGAGGGACAGCGTGAGTAAACTTAGTGAGAGCTTGCGCATTCCTGGTTCCAGTCAGGTTGTAATTCGCCACTCGCCGTGAAACGAAAACGGTGTTGATCCCAACCCTGGCCGAACAGCGTCAGAACTGCGCTGTAGTAGGCATCCGCGCCGGGATAGTTATCGGCGACGCGCTGGCGTTGCACCGACCGAGCCTCGTCGTCCTGTAAAAACGGCAGCATTGCCGCGGAGAAGCCCACTGGCCCCTGGCCGCTGGTTTTGCCGGTGGCGATATTCACTTTCTCCGGGGGTACCCCCTGCTCCGTGGTCTGCGCCGCCATCGGCGCGAAGCGTTGCAGCAGACGCGCTTTCTGCTTATCGCCATCATGGAGCATGCCCCCCCACAGGTAGACGCGAATCGCGTCATAGCTGCCGATCGGCGGCTTTTCGGTTTTCAGCTGCCAGCCTTTCCCTTTCTCATAGCGCACCCAGTCCGGGGTAAAGCCTTTCGGCGCGGTCTCCAGCAGCAGGCGCAGGTTACTGTCGCGCAGAGCGGGCCACGGCGCGCCAAAACGCACAAAGTAGGTGGCCAGCTGCGGCGGAAGATAGCTGGGGTTAAACCGCCAGCCTCTGTCATCGGCAAAACCGACTTTTCCCGGCAGCAGCATCGTGCCGAGGCCCGGCACCGCCACCGTCTCTTCAGCGACAATCCGCGCCAGCAGGGCTTTACCGGTCTCGGTGTACTGCGGCTGTTGCCACAGGCGCCCCGCCTCCAGCAGCGCCCAGGCTATCCACAGATCCGAGTCGGACGCCGAGTTGCTGTCCAGCAGGGTCCACTGCTCATCGTCCTTTTTGCCCCACAGCCAGCCCGGCAAATGTTGTTTCAGATCGCCTTCCGCCAGGTTGTTCTGCGTCCAGGTCAGCAGTTTGTCGAACCCTGCGCGATCGTTGGCCGCCAGGGCGAAAAACAGGCCATAGCTCTGCCCTTCGGAGGTGGAGATTTTGCGCGCATCGCTGGGGTCAATCACCCGTCCCTCGGGGCTGACGTACGCTTGTTTAAACTGCTCCCAGGCGGGCCACTGGCAGGGGGG
>NZ_GL882751.1:12618-28280 GCF_000195655.1 Klebsiella sp. MS 92-3 | reverse complement strand
GGGCGCCCCCCCCCGGCCCCGCCGCCAGCAGCAGCGCCGAGAGCACCGCGCCACAAAGTACTTTCATCATGGTTTACTCATCATCCAGGCTAAGACGGCGGCGGCTGATGATGCGCAGCATGCGCCACAGCACCCATGCCAGCAGCACAATGCTGATGGCGGCGAAGATCGCCAGCAGTATCGGGTGGTTAGAGAGCGCGAACCAGATGCGCTCGAACCAGGGCAGATGACCCACGTAGTAAATATCCCCCACCCGCAGACTGTTGACGCCGGATTCGCGGATCACCGCCACCGAGCCAAACATCGCTGCCCGCTTACCGCTGTCGTTGAGGGCGTTGGTCAGCAGTTCATTTCCGCGCGGGCTGTCGGCCAGCAGGGCCACCACGCTGCGCTGATCGTTATACGGCGACTGGAAGCCAATCACCGCCGCCATCGGCCCGGAAGAGGTAATGTCGGTGCGGGTATTGGGCGTGCGGGCCTCATCGTCGGGATAAATGCTCGCCAGGTCATAGTGGCGCATCGGCATTTTCACCCAGCTTTTGGTCGCCTCGACCAGCAGGTTGATTTTGGTGTCGTCCTTGAGCGACGACGGGATCGCGCCGATCAGCAGCAGATCCGCATCTTTGTTCTTGATCTGGTTGCCATCGTCGGTCATTTGCAGATTAATCGCCGCCAGACCGGTCTGCGAACCGATGCCCCCCAGCGCCTGCAGCAGCGTCGCCACCTGGCCCTGGGTCGGCGCCTTCGGCACCACCACCAGCGTGTCGGAAAGGTCCGCCATACGGCTGTAAGGGAAGCCCGCATTGGCGAAGACGCGCAGGTCCGGCAAGGCGATAAAGTGATAATACTTCGAGAAGTCGATGGTCGAATCGTCGCCGATCACCACGTGGTTCTGCACCGGCTGGAAGGTAATACAGTTGTCGATGGAGCCGCCGGGCATCGGGTTCATATACTGGAAGTCAAAGCGCAGCTGGTTGACCGCCCCAAGACGCAGCGCGGGGATGGTGACCTCCGATTTGCCGTCCAGCAGCCCCTGCAGCACCGGCAGGCGCAGGATCAGTTTGTTCACGTCCTGGGAGCTGTTAAGGCTGAACGACTGCAGGAACTGGTCGTTGAGGCTGATATCCATCCGCGAGCTGTCCTTCACCGGCGGCATGGTGTAGCGGTATTTCAGATCCATATCGATGCCGTTGGCCCGCAGCAGATAGAGATCCGGCGGCAGGTTAAGCGCCACGGTGATGGCATCCGGCACCAGGCCGCTGGACTGCAGCTGTTGCTCATAGGTTTTCAGCTCAGCAAAGGTGACCGAACGGTCGGTGCGCACCCAGTTCGGCGCGTCGTAAGGCTGACGCGGCTGCAGGGTTTTGATGCCGTCCACGGTGACGCTGCTGCCGCGGAACAGAATATTGCCCTGAGCAATCCCCTTCGCCGCCAGCAGCAGGTCGTTATCATCGCGGCCGAAAATCACCAGCAGCTTGACGTAGGGATCGTTCGGGTTGTCGATCATTTCGATGGTCGGCGCCTTGACCGGCGGATGATCGCGCAGGAAGTCCGGACGCTTGTCGTTGGTGGCGAAGACAATGGCGTTACGATCCGGCAGTTCATTGAAATAGACCGGGAACTGCTGGCCGCGCCAGCCGGCCTTGCTGCCGAACCAGGAGGCGACTATCGCCGCCGCCTGCTGCTGGGTGACCGCTGGCGAGCCCGGGAAAATCATCGGCAGCTTCAGCGGGCGGTTATCGCGCGGATCGTAGAACGGCACCGGGAAGTGTGACAGATCGTTATTTACCTTCAGCGACTGGTAGGTGAGATCCAGATAGCTTTCGCGTCCGACGTCCAGCCACAGCGTGCTGCTGGCCGGGTTTTCGCAGACGTCGCGGTAGTGGCCGACAAACTCCAGCCGTACGCGGTTGAAGTCGGTGATGTACAGCGGGTCAATCGGCAGCTGCGCGCGGATCTTTTTCCCCAGCTGCTCTTTGGTGACGGGCAGGACGCCCATCAGCTCATCGTTAAGATAGACCTTCAACTGCGACTGCACGGGCAGCAGCGAGGGCGATGGGGTGTATTCCAGATTGAGCAGCGCGTTGGCGACCAGCTCATCGCTGCGCATGCCGAATTCGACCGACGCGTCAGGCCGTGAGCCGCGCAGCACGATGCTGCCGGGCGGCGGCGCGATGGTGGCAAAGCTCAGCTTCACCTCCCGCTGCGGCACGTTCTCGGCCACCGCCGCCGGAGCGGTCGGTTCGGCGAGGGTCGCCGTCGGCTCGCCCACCACGATCGGCGCAGCCGGGGTCGCGGCCTGCGGCTGAACGCCAGGGGCAGCGTTCGCCACCGCGGCCGGCGCCGCATAAGAGGCCAGTGGATACCAGCTGCACATGCCCACCGCTACTGCACACATCCAGGAAAGTTTTCTTTTCATCGCATTATCATCATTGTTGAGCCATTGCCGGGTCTGCGGAGAGCGTCGGCGCGGCGCGTTCAGGGCGTCGGGGTACAAACGACGCTATCCAGGCCACCAGCGAAGTGAGCGCGCGGAAAACCACCTTCACCGACGGCGGCGAAAACTCCGCCAGGTGACGATAGCCACGGAAGCCCAGCTTGAGGATATCCAGCAGGCTTTCCATCGGCTTATCTTCCGGGAAGCTATCCTGCCAAAGCGCCCACGTATCAGCGCGGGCAAACGTACACTGCACAAAATCGATATGCTGCTGGTTGGTTAACGGCAGCAGCTGGAGCCCCACTTCGCTGCCGTTGACCCGCGCGACCCTGACCGGGAAGGCATACTCCTGCTGTCCCCGTTTGAGCAGCAGCCTGGCGTTCTGGCCTTCCAGCACCTGCGCGTCGCCGTTAATTTTGATCCCCAGTCCGCCGTCGGAATAGTCGTGGACGGTGCAGGAGAACAGGTGACCATCTTCGCGGGCGATAGCCGCCGGCATGCTCATTTCGACACGGTGCGAACGGCGAACCTGCTTGCTTTCAACCGAGACCGCCACCGCGCCGCCAAGAATAATCAGGTTGTAGAATACCCAGACAATACTCACCCAGACGGTGAGGATTTCATTTTCCGGGCCGTACATGAAGCGCCAGATCCCCACCGCGACGCCGACCAGATTGAGCAGCACCAGGTAGATATAGGGTCGGGAGATCACCCAGTCGACATACTCCTCTTCCACCAGCCCGCCCTTCGCGGTGACGTTGAACTTGCCTTTATGCGGGTTGATCAGCGCCACAAAAGTGGGCGGCGCGATATACCAGGCCAGCACCGTCTCGTAAATTTCACTCCAGAACGAATGGCGATATTTGCCCTGAATCTTCGAGTTGGTCAGGCTGGCGTGGATCATGTGCGGCAACACGAATAGCGCGATCATCAGCGCTGGCGCATAAATGATATAGGCATGGAGCAGCAAAAAGGCCAGCGGCGCCGTGAGGAAGATGAGGCGCGGAATACCGGAGAGAAAGTGAAGCATGGCGTTGGCGTAGCAGACGCGCTGCACCAGCTTCAGGCCTTTGCCAAACAGCGGATTATCGAGGCGGAATATCTGCACCATCCCGCGCGCCCAGCGGATGCGCTGGCCGATATGCGCGGATAAACTCTCCGTCGCCAGCCCCGCCGCCTGCGGAATACGCATATAGGCGGAGGTATATCCCCGCCGGTGCAGACGCAGCGAGGTGTGGGCATCTTCGGTCACCGTTTCGACGGCTATCCCGCCAATTTCATCCAGCGGGCCGCGGCGGATAACGGCGCAGGAGCCGCAGAAGAAGGTGGCGTCCCACATGTCGTTCCCGTCCTGCACCAGGCCGTAGAATAACGTCCCTTCGTTCGGCGTTTTGCGAAAACGACCAAGGTTGCGCTCAAAGGGATCGGGCGAGAAGAAGTGGTGCGGGGTCTGCATCATCGCCAGCTCTTTCTCTTTCAGGAACCAGCCCATGGTCATCTGCAGAAACGAGCGCGTCGGCACATGGTCGCAGTCAAAGATCGAGACGAACTCCCCTTTGGCATATTTCAGCGCATTATTGATGTTGCCGGCCTTGGCGTGTTCGTGGCTGGTGCGGGCGATATAGTGCACCCCAACATCTTTGGCAAACTGGCGAAACGCTTCCCGTCCGCCGTCGTCGAGGATCCAGATGTTCAGCTTGTCCTTCGGCCAGTCGATACCCTGCGAGGCGTAAATGGTGTTTTTCACCACGTTGAGATCTTCGTTATAGGTGGGGACGAAGATGTCCACAGTTGGCCACAAATCCATGTCCTCCGGCAGCGGCACCGGCTGGCGATTCAGCGGCCAGACCACCTGGAAGTAGCCCAGCACCAGCACCACCCAGGCGTAGGTCTCTGCGAACAGCAGAATGATCCCGCACACCAGACTTACCGGGTCGTTCCAGTTCAGCGTCGAGGTATAGCGCCACCAGATATAGCGGCACGACACCGTCAGCGACAGCACGATCAGCATCAGCGCCGAGAAACGGCCCGGGATGCGTCGCACCAGCAGCGCCACGCCCCACAGCAGCATCAGGAAGATAAACTGCGACAGCGGGTTAAAGGGCTGCGTAATACACATCAGCGCCAGCACCAGCGAGCAGAAGGTCACCCCCCCAAGGATCGCCCGGCGCAGTTTAGGATTGAGGTGCGCCAGCTCTTTCTGTTTATCCAGATGGCCGGTGCGGGCGTTCATCTGCTCAGGCAATTTTTCCAGCCACTGCGTATAGCGACCGTGCACCCCTTCCAGCGCCGCCAGCGAACGCCAGTTGACCTTTTTCTCCGGCTCCGGCACGCGCGTCGTCAGTAACCACAGGGATTGCAGCAGGTAGCGCAGCGGATCCAGCGGACGCGGGCGATGCGGATTTATGTGGGGAAAATAGGTTTCATGGCGGGCCAGAATCGCCTGCCAGCGCGGCGTCTCCAGCGGCATCAGCGCCCAGACCAGCGACGCCCACAGACAGCCAAGCGACGCCGACAGCCACGAAGCGCCGTGCTGCCGATAGTCATCATAGCGCGCACGCAGCCGCTCCCCCACCGGCGGGGCCAGCAGCAGCGTACTGAGGCGGATCATGCCGCTCTCCCGGCGGAATAGTGGATCAGGCACCAGTTCGCCAGGGTCAGCACCTCTTCCGCCGCCAGCGAATCCTGACGATACTCCCCAAGAGGTTGTTTCGCCGCCAGGCACTCGGCCATCGCCTCGTCGCGGTGAATCGTCACCGGCAGGATGCGCGGCTGGCTCTCCAGCCACAGCTGGTAGAGATCTTCCTGCAGCTGGCTGCCGACCCGCAGATCGTTAATCAGAATATCGCCGTTGGCCGGGAGGGGCTGCTGGTGTAGACGGATATGGCTATTGGCGTCGGGATGAACCACCACCAGCGAGCGATCGCAAAGCGTCAGCAGCTCGCGAGTCAACGGCGAATAACCCGCCGGCAGATCCAGCAGCAGCCAGCGGTACTGGCCCTGTAGCTGCTGTACTGCCTCCGCTATCGCCCCCAGGGTGGGCTGCAGCTGGTCGACATTTTCTCTTTCGCCGGCGCTGAGCTGGCCAAACGGCAGCAGATCGATATGCTGCGTATAGCGCAAGCCCGCGTCACGCCAGTCCCGGCCGTCGAGCAGCGCCCGCGCCCAGCCGTCCTGATGATGGATATCGGTATTAAAGAAAAAGCGCAGCATATTATCCGGGCTGGCGTCGATCGCCAGCACGCTTTCACCGAGCAATTGCAGGGCCCAGGCGAGTGCAGCCGTAATGGACGTGACGCCAGTTCCCCCGCGCACGCCCTGTAATCCCAGAATAGCCATCTCCGGCTTCCTTATTTTTTCTCTGCAAACTCTGCCAGCAGCGGCCAGCGCTTCAGCGCCGCGTTCAGCTGTTCGCGCCTGGAAATATCATGATAATCAATATCCGGCAGGGAAAATGCCCGGCTAAGCGCCAGAAAATCATTTTGAAAGGTGTACCCCAGCGTGGCGTCCGTGGGTACCGCAGGATCTTTTGCTGGCATATCTCTGTCCGTTCGAAATTTATTATTAAACCAGAGGACGTATACAGCTCATCCTTAAAAGCAGGTGTACATGCTAAAACTGATGACCTTTAATTTCAATGTTAGGTTTACTCTGTCGGTTTCGCTAGTAAACTTATTCAGTGTCAATCAGGGCGCACGAGGGATGCCGTGGATAATGTATTTACTTTGGGTATTTCATCATTATGGGATGAAGTGTGCCATATGCCGGTCGGCGGAGTATGGTGGCTCAACGTCGACCGTTATGCCGATGCCGTCAGCCTGTTTAATCAGACGCTGGCCGCGCAGGCGAAAAACAGCCACGTTGCCGCGCTGGTTATGGGAAACAAACCCAAGGATATCATTTCCTTAGATCATACTCACGGTCCGGATAATATCGCGCTGTTCACCCTGCCGAATCGCCCGCAGGCGCTGGAGGAAATACACCGCGATTTAGTCTGCTCCCTCGAACCTGGCAATTATTTGTTTATTCTGCTATGCGCTGAAAATGCCTGGCAAAATATAAATAATGAAAAGTTATGCGCCTGGGTAGAAAAGACCAGCCGCTGGGCGCAATATCACCGTTGCGCGTTCTTAGCGATCAATTCCGCGCAGGATATCGATCGGCAGCTGACTCCCTTATTACGTGAGTACCGCTCCCTTTCCGGACTGGCAAGTATTCGTTACCAGGGCGACCGGCATATCTTTGATATTGCCTGGTGGGGAAGCGATAAGGGTATCAGCGCCCAACAGCAGCTGATGGTGCAACATGATGACGCCGGCTGGCGATTAGCGCAGGACGCTGAAACCAGCGTGCAGCCGCGCAGCGACGAAAAAGCGATCCTCAGCCATGTGCGCGTGCTGGAAGGCGCCCCGCCGCTGTCGGAATACTGGACGCTGTTTGACACCAACGACGAGGTCTTCAACGCCGGGCGCACCGCGCAAGCGGCGACGATCCTCTTCTCCATTACCCAAAATACGCAAATTGAACAGCTGGGCCGCTATATTCATACCCTGCGTCGCCAGCGCGGTACGGCGCTGAAAATCATCGTCCGTGAACAAACCCCGAGCCTGCGCGCGACCGATGAGCGGCTACTGCTCAGCAGCGGCGCCAGCCTGGTGATCCCCAGCAGCGCATCGCTCTCCCGCTGCCTGACGCTAATCGAAAGCGTACAGAACCAAAAGTTCTCCCGCCATATCCCGGAAGATTTTGCCACCCTGCTGACCTGGAGCCAGCCGTTAAAGCTGCGCGGCTACCAGAAGTGGGATGCCTTCTGCGAAGCGGTGCACAACGTGATGACCAATACCCTGCTTCCACCCGACAGCAAAGGCGTGATGGTGGCCCTGCGCCCGGCGCCGGGGCTGCGCGTTGAGCAGGCGCTGACGTTATGCAAACCTAACCGGATGGGCGACATCATGACCATCGGCAATAACCGGCTGGTGCTGTTTTTGTCGTTTTGCCGGATCAATGACCTCGATACCGCGCTAAACCACATTTTCCCGCTGCCGACCGGCGATATTTTTTCTAACCGTATGGTGTGGTTTGAGGACAAGCAAATCCTCTCGGAAATCGTAATCATGCGCGGCGTCGAGCCGGCGCGCTGGAACACGCCGCTGCCTCTCTCGGTCGGTAAAAACGAGACCATTAACGCCACCCACGATGGACGCCACTGGCGACGCTACCCCGAACCACACCGGTTAACCACCCGCGAGGAGCAAGCCTGATGATGTCTCTCGCCGATATTCTGCAACTGGTGGTGCTCTGCGCCCTGCTGTTTTTTCCGCTGGGCTACCTGACGCGCCACTATCAGCGCCGGATCCGCACGACGTTAAGACTGATGTTCTTTAAACCCCGTTACGTGAAACCGGCAGGGGTATTACGCCGGGGAACAACGGTTAAGCAAGGCAAAGCGAACAAATGACAAATAAAAAAACGACCGCGGCACCGCTTCCGCTCTGGCAGTACTGGCGCGGCCTTGGCGGCTGGAACTTCTACTTTCTGGTCAAGTTTGCCCTGCTGTGGGCCGGGTATCTCAATTTCCATCCGATGCTGAACCTGGTATTTCTCGCCTTTCTGCTGGTGCCGATCCCGCGCGAAAAGCTACACCGTATCCGCCACTGGATCGCTATTCCGCTGGGATTCGCGCTGTTCTGGCACGATACCTGGCTGCCCGGGCCAGAGTCGATTTTTAGCCAGGGGTCGCAAATCGCCGGCTTCAGCGCCAGCTATATCTGGGATCTGATTGTCCGCTTTATCAACTGGAGCATGGTTGGCGCCTTCTTTGTTTTGCTGGTGCTATGGTTGTTTATCAGCCAGTGGCTGCGCGTCACCGTGTTTGTCTCGGCAATGGTCGTCTGGCTGGCGGTCAGCCCGCTGCTGCCGGCCTTTACCCTATGGCCCTCCGGTCAGCCCACCACGGCCGCCGCCACGACCGCACAGGCCAATACCGGGGCCAACGCCGCCGCTGGCGCCGCGTCCAGCCCCGCCAACAGCGATATTCCGCCGCAGACCGAGCCGCCGACCTCAGCCAACCTGACCAACTGGCTGAACGCTTTCTATGCCGCCGAGCAGAAGCGCAAGACGCCGTTCCCGGACCAGCTGCCGGCGGATGCGCAGCCGTTTGACCTGCTGGTGATCAACATCTGCTCCCTCTCCTGGTCGGATATTGAAGCCGCCGGTCTGATGGATCATCCGCTATGGAAGCACTTTGATATTGTCTTCAAAAACTTTAACTCCGCGACCTCCTACAGCGGCCCGGCGGCGGTGCGCCTGCTGCGCGCCAGCTGCGGCCAGCTGTCGCATACTAACCTGTATCAGCCGTCCGGCGCCGACTGCTACCTGTTTGAAAACCTGGCGAAGCTCGGCTTCAACCAGCAGCTGATGCTCGGCCATAACGGTCTGTTCGGCGACTTCCTGAAAGAGCTGCGTTCGCTGGGCGGTATGCAGAGTCCGCTGATGGACCAGACCGGCCTGCCGGTCAGCCTGCAGGCGTTTGACGGCTCCCCGGTGTATGAGGATCTGGCGGTCCTCAACCGCTGGCTGAAGACCGAAGAGGCCAGCAGCAATCCGCGGAACGCCACCTTCTATAACACCCTGCCGCTGCATGACGGCAACCACTTCCCGGGACAAAGCAAAACCGCAGACTACAAAGTGCGGGCGCAGAAGCTGTTTGATGACCTGGATAACTTCTTCACCGAGCTGGAGAAATCGGGGCGGAAAGTGATGGTGGTGGTGGTGCCGGAACACGGCGGCGCGCTGAAGGGCGATAAGATGCAGGTATCTGGCCTGCGCGATATTCCAAGCCCGTCGATCACTAACGTCCCGACGGCGGTGAAATTCTTCGGCATGAAGGCGCCGCATGAAGGGGCGCCGATTATCATCGATCAGCCCAGCAGTTATCTGGCGGTGTCGGAGCTGGTGGTGCGCGCCCTCGACGGCAAAATGTTCAGCGAGGACAGCGTCAACTGGCAGCAGTATGTCGCCAACCTGCCGCAGAGCGCGGCGGTGTCCGAGAACGCCAACGCCATCGTCATCCAGTATCAGGGCAAGCCTTATGTCCAGCTGAATGGCGGTAGCTGGGTGCCTTATCCGCAATAAGCGACAAGGCCGCCTATGTTGGCGGCCTTACATCGTGAGAGGTTCCCATTCCACCTTCTCAGCCCGCAGGCATACGGGCGGGGAAGGCGGCAAATCAATCACCGTATTTAGCGCTGATCCTGTTTCGCCAGCCAGACCAACAGCTTGAGGCTGGCAGAGTAATAATCATCCTTGTCGTCAATCTGCGGCGCCTCCTGCGGTTCACCCAGCGTCAGATCGCGCACCGCCAACAGGCCGCCGGCCATATACCAGGGGGCCACCTCGTTGGTGCTGACGTTGATCCACGCCGGGGTTTGCAGGCGCGGGTAACTCTGCATCCAGGCCTTCCAGGGCGCGAGCAAGGCGCTGTGCGGATCGGCCCACGAGAGATACAGCGGGATACGGATCGCATCGAAACTCATCCGCGGCGGCCACTCTTTGGCTGGCAGCATCTTGCCATCCGCCCGCAGCGCCACCCAGTCGCTGGGTAGATGTGATTTCCCCCAGCCCATCTGCCCCAGCAGCGCCTGTCCGTCGCTCTGCAATGTCCGCCAGGCGGTGAGATGCGTCCGCTCCGCGAAGGCGCGCCAGGCCGGGAAGATGAAATAGGAAGGGTTAAGGTTCAGGTGATCATTGAGGTTGAACCCTTTCACGCCCGGGAGCATCACCTGGCGACCGGCGAAAGTCACCACCGTAGACTTCAGCAGGGCGGCGGTGATGGCGTCAGAGGCAATCGCATAGCGCTTATCCTGCCACTGCTTTTGCGCGCGCAGCAGCGCCCAGGCGATCAGGGTATCGCCATCGGAGGCGTTGTTTTTATCGGCGATAGGGTCCGGCGCCACCGGGTTATAGCGCCAGTAAAACAACCCGTTAGACTTGTTGCGCAGGGTGTTGTCCGTCCACTGCCACAGCTTGTCGAACGCCGGACGATCGTTATTCGCCACCGCCAGGAGCATGGCGAAGCCCTGACCTTCCGTATGCGACACATTGCCATTGGCGGTATCAATGATACGACCATCCGGCATCATAAAACGGGCCTTATAGCGCTCCCAGGCCGTATCCGCCCACGCCCTGGGCACCAGCATCACTACCGTTGTCACTATCCCCGCCACTAAAGCACGCAGGGGCATAAATTCACTCTTTATGGATGGTAGTAGAGAAACTGAACGTCAGAGACGGAGAACACCCGCTCACGCTGCAGTATCACGTGGGCACTGCCTCCCTGACTCTGCAGCCAGCGAGAATATAACCCCTCGAGTATGGCACAGAACGCGTTGCACCAGCGCACGCGCCCCGCTTCGTCGCGGCTGACCGGCAACGCCTGATGGCGCAGGCGCAGGCCGTCCTCACCGACATCGATGGTCACCACGCCCCAGTGAAAATGAGTCAGCAGCCGGTTGATATTGGCCTCCAGATCCCCCACCGTCTCCGACGCCGGCAGCGGATGGGTCTCCGCCAGCGAGGCGCCCATCTGACGCAGGAAGGGCTGGCTTTCCAGCTCGCCGGCATTATTTAGCATACCTTCGATCATAATAATCAACAGATCGAACCATCCGGCAGGCGTCTGCTGCTGCTGAAACCAGGTCATCACCACCGGGTTATTGTTCTCCGTCATCATCAATGATCTCCTAACATATAGCGAATATAGAGCCCGGCGGTGCTTTCGTTATAATCCCCGAAGGTGTCATAGCCAATCTGACCCCCCAGGGTCATTTGTTTGTTGACCTTGTAATCCGCCCCGGCGCGCAGGGTATACCCTATGCCGCTCTTCGAGGTCGCGGAGTAGTAGGCTTCCTTGGCAAACCCATTGCTCACCGCCGTCTCCAGGGTCTGCTGCCACTCCGAATTGGTCGGGAAATAGGCGCTCTTATCCTGACTGTAAGACTGATAGCCCACCGAGCCGCCGAGCTTCATGGTCCAGTTATCATATTTCTCCGTCAGACTGACCGGCAGCGATACGCTGACGTAGTTTTGCGGACTAAAGTAGCCCCCCTGACCATAGGTGAAGTAGCTGAGGTTTTTGGAGTAATCCATATAGCTCATGCTCAACCCGGCCTGCAGCTGGCGGTATTCGTCATGGTAGGGACGAAGATAGACCCCGGCATTGGCGTTGATACTGGTGTTGCTGGCGACGTTCTGCCCCAGATAGCTGTATCCACCGCCGCCGACATAGAAGCCCGCGTCGCCGTCGTCATAGCTCAGCTGCAGGGTGCCGCCGTTTTTCGTCACCTGCCCCCAGGTTTTCCCGGAATAGGCGTCTTTCAGACCCACGTAGGAAAGCAGGCTGTCGGTTAGCGAGCGGCGTTCGCCGGTGAGGATCAGCGACAGATAGTTGGTCAGCTTGGGCGACCATTTCACCCCGCCGACTACGGTATTAAGATCCTGGCCCAACGGCGTGCTGCCGATATCGACCCGGTAATCGTCACCGCTTAACGCCAGCGCCAGTTCGACGCCGTTGGCCTTCTGCGAATCGGTCGAGCCGCTGGTCTGGTCAACGTTCGGCTTGCGGCTGGACGAAGAGAGATAGCTGGCCACCTGCCCCGCATCATAGCTCCCGAGCTTCGCCAGGTTTTCCATCCCGCTGTTGGTGGTCGGATTGAAATCTGCCGCGTTCAGGGTGCCGAGGCCGCTTAACGCCTCGGCCCCTGGATTGCTGGCGAAATAGGCCGTCCGCTCCGCCTCGGTCATCGAGGCGATCGCCGCCTGCTCGCTGGTGGCGGTACTCACCATGTTGGAGACCGCGTTAGCCAGCGGGTTGGCGCCGTAGCGACGCCAGGCGTCGCCGCTGGCGGTCCCGGCGTTCAACGACACCGGGGTGACGGTAAAGTCAAAGCGCGAGTCGCCAAACGGCGAGGATGACCAGGTCAGCGGCGTCCGGAGCTCCGTCAGCTTGCTGGTGCCCGATTCGCCGTCGCGTCCACGCACGTCCATTCCCCCCTGCAGCCAGCTGCCGGTTTTCTCCTGCAGCGACTCCATCATGGTGTCCACCTGACGCAGCATCCGCGTCTGGGCGGTGTCCACCGGCAGATCGGTGCGCTGGATCCCCGGCAGCGTGGAACCAGGCGCGGCGGCCGACTGGGCAACCTGCCACGGCATGTACTGCCCGTAGGCGGAGGCCGTCCGCGTCGGCGCCGACGTTTGCGACACGCCGATAAAGGGGTTATCCGCCGCCAGCACCCCGCCGACGGTCGGCGTTTCGCTACTGTTGGTGCTTTGCATGCCCAGCAGTTTGCCGCGGGCGCTGCGCAGATAGGTCATCGCCTGCTGATGATGTCCCTGGGCCTCCGCCACTCTCGCCAGCAGCAGCAGGCGATCCGGGGAGTTATCCTGGCGCAAACCGCCGGCCAGCTGTTCAGCGCGATCGTTGTTCCCCGCCGACAGCGCCACGTCGATGGCCCCGGCGCGCGCATCCTGGTTCGGCGTATCGCGCGTCATAAGGTAGTCATAGACCACCCCGGCCTCTTTGTTCATTTTGCCGCTCTGGTACAGCCGCGCCATGGCGAACATCAGATCGGTATTTTGCGGATCGCTTTGCATAGCGCGGATCAGCTTGTCATACGCCGCAGCGTAATTGCCCTGCTCGCGCAGGCGGTCGGCTTCGTTGATCACATAGCCATTGCGAATGCTCGCCAGCTGCGTCGGCGTACTGCTGGCCTGCAGCTGCGGATTGCTGATCAGGTTCTGCGCCTCGCCGGTTAGCCCGGCCTGATTCAGGACGGCGATCTGATCGGCGTAATCCCCGGCATTGCCGGATACGCCGCTGCTGATATTGTTGCGCACCAGCGAGACCGCGGTGGTCAGGTCGCCGCTCTCGGCCAGCAGACGCGCCAGCTTGCCGGCGTCCGCCGGGGCTTTTGGCGGCGTGGAGGCCATCGCCCGCAGGGTATTGCTGGCGGCGATGGTATTGCCCTGCGCCAGGTAGTTTTCGGCCGTCACCAACTGCAGGTTGTAGTTCACCCGCTGGCGCAAATCGCGCATGTCGCTGGTCTGGCTGCCGCCGGGAATGCGCGCCAGCAGCGTCTGCGCCTGCTGCCAGGCGCCGTTTTCGCTGGCAAACAGGGCGGCGGCATACAGCGCACTGTTGCTGGCGCCGGGGCGATAGGCCGCCGACATCAGCGAAGAGGCCTCGCTGCCGTTACCCGATTTTTGCAGCAGCCGGGCCAGGTCGAGGCGCAGCCAGGGATCGTCCGGATAGCGGGCGACGCCTTCGCGCAGGGTGGCAATGGCGCCGGCTGGGTTACCGCTGCTGACCTGCGCCTGGGCCTGACGGCGCAGGGCATCGCCCGGCATACCGGCCACCACCCGCGGCTGCAGTTTTTGCCGCAGGCTCTGCGGGAGCGTCTGCAGCATCGCCTGCGCCTCGGCGGATTTATTCTGCTCGCGCAGCACGTAATAGAGGTTTTCCCGCGCCGCCGCGTTCTGCGGATCGTCATTTAACAGTGAGCGCAGCGTTTGCTCCGCCTGGGGCAAATCTTTGTTGTGCCGCAGCACATCGGCGCGGAACAGCTTCGCCGAGGCGCCCTGCGCCCCGCTCTGCTGCGCCAACGGCGCGGAGAGCGCCAGCGCCTGGCTGATATTGCCCTGCTTATAGGCCTGCTGGGCCTGCGCCAGCTGGCCGTAGAACAGCGCATCGGCCGCCTGCTGACGACGGGTCGCCGAGGCGTCGCCGCCGAGGTCCGCGGCCCGGCTCAAATACTGCGACGCGGCCTGGTAGTCGCCGCTGCGCTGGGCGATATAGCCCATGCCCGCCAGCGCATCGGCATCCTGGGGGTTGGTCTGCAATACCTCTTCAAACTGCTGCTTCGCGGCGGCGGTATTGCCGCTGTTGAGATTGGCGTAGCCCTGGCCGCGCGCCTGACCGCTGCGCCGTTGGCGAAAGTAATTCTGAACTTCGCTGTCCTGGGGATGCCGCTGCATCCAGGTGTCGTAATACTGCTCATCCCCGGCCTGCGGGCCCAGCCAGAGCAGCGCCTGGCGCAAGCCGCTGTCCGCCTCTTTATTGCCGCTGGCCATCGGCTCGAGCAGGGCGATCCCTTCCCGGCGAGTCTCTTCCCGCCAGGTTAACGCTTTGCCCAACGCCACCCGCGGGGCGTTCTCCTGCGGATGCTGCGCCACGTACTGGCGCAGCTCGCTGATAGCCTGCGGATAGAGCGATTTGTCGCTGGCCATGGTCAGGTAATATTCCGCCGCCAGCCCGGCAGGCGGCGTATTGCCATTGAACATACTGCGCCAGGTCGCCAGCGCCCCGGGGATATTGCCTCCGCGCGCCTGCTGGCGGGCCAGGCTGAGCTGGCCCTGCGGCACCTGCGACATCTTTTTGGCGTTGTCCAGATCCTGTAATCCCGGGCTGTCAGGGGCCGCTTTCGCCAGCCGCGCGCGCCACTGCGCCGCCGCCTGCATATCGCCGCCCTGCTGCGACCAGAGCGCCATCAGATAAAGCGCCTGGGTGTTGTTGGCATCCACCGAGAGCACCTTCTGCAGGGACTCCATCGCCAGCTCGTCATGAGATTTCTCATGCCAGTAGTTGGCCTGAGCGAACAGCGCCTGTAGCGCCGCGTCGTTCCCCGCCGCCAGCGCGCCGCCCGAGGCAGCGAGAGTCAACGCGCCGGTGAGGCAGAACGTGGTGAGCCGACGGGTGTTTTTCATCGTTATTATTATTTTTCTTTTCATTGGTTATCCCCCGAACCCAGACGCTTACGGGCGTGACGTTTAAACATCGCGGTCAGCGCCAGTCCCATTATCGAGGTGGCAATCAGCCCCAGCACCGCCAGGAAACCTGAGTGCTGGCTGGCATACCAGACCGCCATCATGTACCACGGCATCTGACCGCTGGGGAACGGCGTACTCACCTGGAAGCTGCGCACCCCGTTATCGCTGGTGATCACCGCGGTATCGCCGCGGATCCCGGCGTTAATGCGCGGCGAGTCCAGATCGGTCTTCAGTCGCGCCAGCTGGTCATCATTGCTGGCCAGCGCCACCACCACCAGGCGGGTGGAATTCCACGGCGAGCGATAGCTGATGAACCCGCGCCAGGCGCTGCTCGACGAAAAGTAGCGATCGGCGTCGAGGCTGGCGGGAGGGCGCCCCCCCCGCGGGGGGGGGGGGGGGGGGG
>NZ_GL882751.1:10750-12545 GCF_000195655.1 Klebsiella sp. MS 92-3 | reverse complement strand
CGAGGCGGGCGGAAGTCCAGTCGCCGGTGAGCCGGCGCTGGACTTTTTGCCACAGGTCTGGCTCGCGGACGCTCAGCACATTATCTACCGGGCGGTAGGGTGAGTCGGCCAGCAGGCTCTGGTTAAAGGCCTGCTGATCGAGAGCGGTGACCGCCAGCACGTCACGTTCACGCAGCGACTGCAAATCCCCCCCGCCGGTGGGCATCCCGAGCACGACGCGGTTATTCGCCAGCGCGGTGCCGGTCGCGTTCCCGGAGCGTGCCGCCAGATTCAGCAGGGTCGCCACCTGGGTTTCAGACGGGTCCGCCGGCAGCAGGAGGGTCGTCTGCGAATAGTCCGCCAGCCGCGAGAAGGGGAACGAGGCGCCGACAAAGTAGGAGAGATTGGGCAACAGCGAGAAGTGACGCGTCTTGCTCAAATCGATCCAGGAGTCGTCAGTGATCCGGCTCTTGATATTGTTATTCAGCAGCACCGAACATGGAACATCGTCCTTTGGCACCACATTGAAGTACATCGACAGCTGGTTATCGCCGTAAATCAGGTAAGGCGCCAGCGGGATGGTAAAGCGCTCCTGGCGCGCATCGCCCCCGAGGTAGCGCCAGACTTTCTCCAGCGGCCCCTGCTTGTTCATCGGCAAGTTGTTGAGGAAGGTGCCGTTGAGCGTGACGCTCAGCAAGGACTTGTCCTCATTAATCCAGCTTTCCGACGGGAAGCGGTAGCCAACCTGTAGCGGAATGGTCTCTCCATCCCACAGATAGAGATCGGGCGCGGCGCGGAAGGCGATACGTAAAGGTTCGTGCCAGACGCCGCTGACGGTCGGGCTTTGATCCTTACGCAGCAGCTCGCTGAGCTTGACCGGACGATCGGTGGGGATCCAGCGCGGGGCATCATATGCTTTGCCAACCGGGATGGTCTGCGGTTCGACATCCAGCGTCGCGGTTTGCGGCGCAAAGTTGCCGCGGGTTAACCGCCAGGCGGCCATGCGCAGCGCCGTATCGTTTTTGCCGACAATCAGCAGCAGTTTATAGGCCGGATTGGTGGGGTTGGCGATGATGCGCAGCAGCGGCTTATCGGTTTCCGGCAGCATCATGCCGCCCACCTGCTCCCCCGGATGGCCAATCACGATGCCGTGGCGTTCCGGCAGACGGTCGCGCAGAGCGCTGAAGGCGATGCCGCGATAGTCCGCCTGGATACCCAGCCAGGAGGAGATCAGCGCCGCGGCGCTGAAGACGTCCGCCGACGGCTTGGCCCCATAGGCGACCGCAATGTCCGCCGGGGTCATCTGCATGCTGTCAAAGAAGGGCCGCGGGAAGTGGCTCAGGTCGTCGCTGATGTTCAGCTGCTGGCTTTCCCAACTGAAATGCGACGTGGGCAGCACCGTCACCCGCGACGTATCATGAATGTCACGCTGGCACTGCAGGGTATCGCCATCGTTGATCTTCACGCTCAGGTTATTGCTGGAGACCATCAGCGCGGGCGGAATATCCAGCTGATAATGGGAGACATCCTCGCCATCGGCGCCCAGCGGCAGCGTGCCGAGCGGTTGACCGTTGAGCATCAGCTGCAGGGTGGCGTTGCGGCTCGCCATCTCCGGCGATACGCGAACGGCAAGGCTGAGCTGCGAATGGATCACCACCTGATCGGCAGGCAGGGTAAAGCTGACCCCACCCTGTCGCTGGCCGCCGCTGAGGATAATCCCGTCCGGCATCCCCATCTGCGCCAGATTCAGATCGCCTCCCCAGACCGGAGCGACAGGAATGACCTCCGGCGCGGCCGTGCCGCTCACCGGCGGGGG